>SBFL01000161.1 GCA_006227965.1 Bacteroidota bacterium
ACTTACCGGCATGACCGTCAATGGAATTCACATGCACACGGGGAGCGACATTCTGGATATCGAGGTTTTCCTCTACGCATCTGAAATTCTCTTTGATACGGCCCTGAACTTCAAAGACCTGGAGTTCATCGATTTCGGCAGTGGTTTCAAAGTCCCCTACAGGGAGGGAGATATACAGACCAATGTGGAAGAGCTGGGCCAAAAACTGGGGGGTCGCTTCAATGATTTTTGCAGGGAATACGGGAAGGACCTTACCCTGGCCTTTGAACCCGGAAAATTCCTGGTAAGTGAGGCAGGCTATTTCCTCGCCCGAGTCAACGTGGTAAAACAAACTACCTCCACGGTATTTGCCGGGGTGGATTCCGGGTTTAACCACCTCATCCGACCTATGCTCTATGGGGCATCCCATGAAATCATCAATATTTCAAATCCGGAAGGCAAACAACGTTACTACTCCGTGGTGGGTTATATTTGTGAAACGGATACCTTCGCCAGCAACCGGCGTATCAGTGAAATCTCAGAAGGGGATTTGCTGTGTTTCAGAAATGCAGGGGCCTACTGTTTCACCATGGCCAGCAATTACAACTCCCGCTACCGTCCGGCAGAAGTACTGTGGCACGAAGGCCGGGCACATCTGATACGGGAGCGGGAATGCTTCGAAGACCTGATCCGCAATCAGGTGGATGCAGGCCCCTTCTTTGAGGAGCCAAAAACCCGTGCCTCTGTGAAATAATCTGACGGCCCGGACGTTAAAACTTAAATGCGCATGCGGACATTTAACAACCTGGAATGATACGAAACATATACATCCTCATTTTGCTTCTGGCGCTTCCCCTTGGAGGGCTGCACGCCCAGGGTATACAGTGGATGACCTGGGAGGAAGCCGTCCAAAAAGCCGGTACCGACGCCCAACCCAAGAAAATGTTCATCGACGTGTATACGGACTGGTGCGGCTGGTGCAAAAAAATGGACAGGGATACGTTTGGGAATCCGGAAGTGGCCGCATATATGGATGAAAACTTCTATATGGTCAAACTGGATGCGGAACAGAAGGAACCTATTGAATTCCGGGGAAAGACCTTCAACTTTGTAGCTTCAGGGCGCAGGGGGTATCACGAATTGGCCGCAGCACTGCTTCAGGGGCGTATGAGTTACCCTACCGTCGTTTTTCTGGATGAGGAGATCAAAATGCTGTCGCCCGTGCCCGGATACCAAAAACCGGATGCGTTCCTGAAAATCGCCCGTTATTTTGGGGAAAATATCTATCGGGATACTTCCTGGGAGGCCTACAGCGGACAAAGCCGGTAGGAGAACCCCCTTTCCCAGGCCTGTTCATCCTTTCTAGCGACTGTAATTCGGGGACTCCTTGGTGATAGTCACATTGTGCGGATGGCTCTCGTGGATCCCGCTGGAAGTAATCTTAACAAACCGGCCTTTTTCCTTCAGGGAAGCGATGTCTTTGGCTCCGCAATACCCCATTCCTGCCCGAAGGCCGCCCACGAACTGGTGGATGCTTTCAAAAAGGTCTCCCTTGTAGGGGACGCGACCTACAATTCCCTCTGGCACCAGCTTTTTGATATCGTCTTCCACATCCTGGAAATACCGGTCCTTTGAGCCCTGCTTCATCGCTTCCACAGACCCCATACCCCTGTAGGATTTGAACTTCCGTCCCTCGTAGATGATAGTTTCCCCCGGAGATTCCTTGGTCCCTGCCAGGAGGGAGCCCAGCATGACACAATCTGCCCCGGCAGCGATCGCCTTGGGGATGTCCCCGGTATAGCGGATCCCCCCGTCAGCAATTACGGGAACCCCGCTGCCCTTGATGGCTTCGGCCACCTGCAAGACAGCCGAGAACTGCGGAAAGCCCACCCCGGCCACTACCCGTGTCGTACAAATGGAGCCAGGGCCGATTCCAACCTTGACGGCATCCGCCCCTGCATCCACCAGGTAACGGGCCGCTTCCGGGGTGGCTATGTTGCCGACAATTACATCCAGGTCAGGGAAGGTGTTCTTTACCTGCTGTAGGATCCCAACCACCCCCTTGGTATGTCCGTGAGCCGTATCGATCACGACGGCGTCCACACCTGCACCTACCAGTGCTTCCGAACGCTCGAGGGCATCAGCCGTAACTCCAATGGCTGCCGCCACCCGCAGCCGGCCGTACCTATCTTTATTGGCGATAGGTTTCTGGGTTAGTTTTGTAATATCCCGGAAGGTAATGAGGCCGACAAGTTTGTAATCCCCGTCAACCACCGGGAGTTTTTCTATCTTGTTTTCCTGCAGAATGTCCTCGGCTGCCTCCATGGATGTCCCCTCCCCTACGGTTACAAGGTTTTCGGAGGTCATTACCTCGGAGATGGGGCGATCGTTGTTTTTTTCAAAGCGCAAATCGCGGTTGGTGACGATCCCGATAAGTTTTCCGGCCTCATCCACAATCGGGATCCCCCCGATGCTGTGCTCCCTCATGCTTTCCTTGGCATCCCGCACCTGGGCATCTGCCGGCAGGGTCACCGGATCCAGGATCATCCCACTTTCAGCCCTTTTGACCCTGCGGACCTTGGTGGCCTGCATTTCAATACTCATATTCTTGTGAAGGACCCCGATGCCCCCTTCCCTCGCCATGGCAATGGCCATCCGCGATTCGGTCACGGTATCCATGGCTGCGGAAACAATGGGGATATTAATCCGGATATTCCGGGTGAATTGTGTTCGGATATCCACATCCCGGGGCAGTACTTCAGAGTAGTTGGGAACCAGGAGAACATCATCGTAGGTGAGGCCTTCTCCAAGGATTTTTGACTGGTGGGTTTCCATGCAATTAAAGATTAATTGCGTGCAAAGATACTACATTTCAGGCTACCCTGCAGGGTAGCGACGAATTTCGGAAATACGCTCTGACAGGGCCCTAAAATATTCCTGAAATTTATTTTTATTTATTCTAAATAAGCTTTGATATTTAACTCCGGGTAAATATCTTTGTAGTAACCAATTATTTGTATTT
>SBFL01000423.1 GCA_006227965.1 Bacteroidota bacterium
TGTCGCAGTACCTGCCCCCCATCGAGGATGTCCTGGAAGGTCTCAGTCGTGAAGAACTGATCCAGAAGATGGTCACTGTGGAATTCAGCCGTTTCTTTGAATTCTATAACAAGGCAGGGAAATCAGATGAAATTAGGGCTCATAAATCCGAGGAATCCGGAAATTTCGGAAAGGGAAAAACTCGGTATTTTATCAACCTTGGGGAACGGGATGATTTTGACTGGATGAGCCTGAAAGATGTTTTGAAGAAAGTAATCGGGGTAGGCAAAGAGGATATCTTCCACGTGGACGTCAAAGAGAGCTTTTCATTCTTTAACACGGATGCCAGCCTGACCCCTCTGGTCCTGGAGACCTTTCAGGGACATACCTATAAGGGTCGGCCGGTTCATGTGGAAATTTCGAGCACCCCAAAATATAAAGGCAAGGCAGGCGGCAAAAGACCGAAAAAAGGTGGCAGGTCCTCTGGAAAAAAGAACTATATCCCGGACAATACATTTAAGAAAAAGGATAAAAAGGGAAAGAAATCCCAACGTGGTTCCAAAGGACGGAAGCGGTCATATTAGTTAAGGGTATCCAAAAAATTTGGGAGTTGACTCTTTTTTTTCCTTACTTCGTTCAGATAGTGCGGCGGAGCTTATGATGCGAAGACTTTTTACGATTTTTTTCCTGACCAGCGTGCTTACAGTCCAGGCTCAGGAGCCGGAATCCTTTCCTGAAGCAGGTGTCTTCAGGGCCACGGTGGTCAACGCACAAACGGACCGCCCCCTGGAGAGTGTTCACGTGATCAACCTGAATCAGGTGATCGGGACCATAACCGACCAAAAAGGGAATTTCTCCATCCGGGCAGCTGTGAATGATACGCTCTACTTCTCCTATCTGGGTTTTAAGCCCCAGAAGATCCGAGTGACCAATGACATGTTCAAGTTCCAGGATACAAAAATCGCCCTGACTGAACTGGCCTACGCCCTGGAGGAGGTTATCGTACAGCCATACCAGCTCACGGGATACCTGGAAATTGACGTCAAGAACCTCCCCATCAATACCGCCTATCAGTACAGCATTTCCGGATTGCCGGTCAGCTACGAGGCCGGTAGTAAAACCCCGGGAGCTGTTACCAAGGTACTCGGCGCTATTATGAACCCTGCTGACCTGCTGCGCAACCTTTTTGGAAAACACCCCAGGCAAATGCGCAAACTGCGGAAAATCAAGGAGGACGATCAGATCCGGGACCTGCTGGCTTCCAAATTTGACCGGGCAACCCTGATGGAACTCCTCCAGCTTGAAAAAGTGGATATCGAAGACATCCTCACCAACTGTAATTATTCGAAGTCTTTTATCCGGACTGCCAACGACCTGCAGATCCTGGATGCCCTCAGCAGTTGCTACGAGGAATTCAAGGTGCTGAACCGGGAAAATTAAATTTTAAATTTCTCAGGGCATTTTTTAGCTTTAGGAAAAATCCTGAACCATGCCTAGACTCCTGGTTGCCCTCCTGCTGACCTTCTTGCTTTTTGGATGTAGAACACAACCTGAGAAACCCGAAACCGCCGAAACGGAAGCCTTGGAAGCTGCTTCAGGGGAAAAGGACCGCCCCCCCTTCCTCTGGAATGCCGCCAATGCCTATTTCCTGCTCACCGACCGCTTTCGCAATGGAGACCCCGAAAACGATGTGAATTACGGCCGGACGAACCCCACAGGCCCCCTCCGCGGATTTCTAGGCGGAGACATAGCAGGCATCACTGAAAAGATCCGGGACGGTTATTTCACAGACCTGGGCGTAAACGCCATCTGGTTTACACCGGTTGTTGAGCAAATTCACGGGGATACGGACGAAGGAACAGGAAATACCTATGCCTATCACGGCTACTGGACACGGGACTGGACTGCCCTTGATCCGAATTTCGGCACCTACAAAGAACTGGCCGAACTGGTTGAAACCGCGCATAAACAAGGGATCCGTATTCTGATGGACGTTGTGATAAACCATACGGGGCCAGTGACAGGTGCAGACCCGGCCTGGCCCGAAGACTGGGTACGCCTGAAACCTACCTGCACCTTTGAATCTTATGAGACCACCACGGCCTGTACCCTGGTAGACAACCTTCCGGATATTTACACCGAGTCAGATGACCCGGTCCTGCTCCCGGATGCACTCCTGGCCAAATGGAAATCCGAGGGCCGCCTGAGTACCGAACTGGACGAACTGCAGATCTTTTTCCAGCGTACCGGATATCCCAGGGCGCCCCGGTTCTATATTATCAAATGGCTGACGGACTATGTGAACGACCTGGGGATCGACGGTTTCCGGGTGGACACGGTAAAACATGCCGATGAAAAGGCCTGGGCAGAACTCTATGAGCAGGCGGCCTACGCTTTTGAGACCTGGAAGAAACGCCATCCCGACAAGGTCCTGGACGATACCCCTTTCTACATGGTTGGGGAGGTTTATTTCTATGGCGTCTCCGGGGGACGTGAATTTGACTTCGGAGACCGGAAAGTTGACTATTTTGACCATGGGTTCCACAGCCTGATCAACTTTGAACTCAAGACCGATGCCCAGAAGCCCTACGAAGAGATTTTCCGTAAATACAGCCGGATCCTCCACACCGAACTGGAGGGGAAAAGTGTCCTAAATTACCTTACCTCCCACGATGACGGGGAACCTTTCGACAAGGAGCGCCAGCAGCCCTACAGGAGCGCCAACGTCCTGCTGTTGACACCCGGGGCCTCACAGATTTACTACGGAGATGAAACGGCACGTGACCTGACCATTGAAGGAACGGTTGGGGATGCCACCCTACGCTCCTTCATGAACTGGCAGGAGCTGGACAGCCTGGAGCAAACCCGGAAAATCCTCGAGCACTGGCAGAAACTCGGCAAATTCCGCCGTGATCACCTTGCCGTGGGGGCGGGAAAGCACAAGCGACTCTCGCGGAATCCCTATGTATTCAGCCGTACTTATACAGACGGGGACCTGCGTGACAAGGTAGTGGTGGGCCT
>SBFL01000291.1 GCA_006227965.1 Bacteroidota bacterium
TGAAACAAACACCCATAAGGGCGGTGTTCCCCGAGCCATCTTTTTCGTCAATGCGGGCACCTTTGGAAAGCAGGAGTCTGACAACGTCCCTGTGGTCGTAGTACGATGCCATGATCAGTGGGGTGGCCCCCCGGGGGTCCTTTGTATGCAGAAGTTCCGGGTTAGCCTCCAACCCTTTACTTATAGACTCCAGGTTTCCTTCCCGGATCCGGCTGAAAAATTCCGTGGTCTCCATAGATGGTAAAAATACGGGAATTAGGCCATTTGGGATAAAAATCCTCCATTTTTCCTTCTGGAAAAGCGGCAGGCGTTCAGTGGAGCCCCGGGCTGAAATCTTCAGGGGCATTCCGGGGATCAGCAATGGTCCCGTTGCCTCCTGAGTCGTTGTGGACCATCCATTCGGAAGGATTAAACACAGCGCTGGCAAGGATTATTCCCTTTCGCCTGAGCGCCCTGCCATCTTCGAATTCACTGGCGGTTCCGGTCCCGTCTTCCCCCGGGGTCCCAAAAGCATCGACTATATTCCCAAAGGGGTCGATCAGCTCAATGGAATCATCCCCGTTTGAGTCTGCAGGTCCGTTCCTGGATACGATTGCATCAGGAACAAACCCATAAGTGTTCTTAAAAACCTCTGGATACGCACTGAAAACCAAGACTCCCCCTGCTTGGATTTCCAGCCCATCCAGAGAAACCGCAGGGCCCGGTTCCAAATTGGCATTGGTAAACCGCCTTAACTCCCACCCATCCAACCTGAAAAGTGAATCAGAGGCATTATAGAGCTCAATAAAACGTGCTTCGGCGAGGTTGTCGGGATCTGCTATTTCGGAGATCAGGATCCGATCTGAGCTTTTTCTTTCGATCCGGGAATCGCATCGCGGTTGATCCAGCCTGAGATCCAAAGGATTCATCACGATCAACTCGAACCGGCTTCCACGGTTGCTGAGGATGCCCTTCACGCTGCCAAAACCATCAGGCAATGCTTCCGAATGGAAATCCGAATACCCGCTGTTGAGTAACGTGAGGCTATTGCCACTACAATCCTGTAATGTCCGTCGGGTCTGCTCCCCGGAATTGGCAAAGGGCAACCCAACTTCCTCGGGGAGGAGCTCCACTTCAGGGATTTCCACGAGGGTATTCAATTGGTTTTCAGACAACGCTTCTATGGAAACCCTGAGGGCCTCCGGTAAGACTTCCTGATTACACAAAACAGTTACATGGGCGCCAAAGAGAGATGCCGGGAGCCTACCGACCCCGAGATTGCCAAAGGAAGGGAACCCCCCTCCCAGTTTAAATGAACCCCCGGACCTTCCCAGGTACAACCCTTTCAGGTTCAGTACAACGCTGGACCCGAATGGCACAAGCGAATGGCTCTCCAGCAGATCGGTAAGAAACACAAGGCCTCCGGAGGCATTTGTTGCCTCATCCTGCAAGTAGATTTCCCCAAACAGGTTGGATGTGGCATCAGAGGAAACCACATACCCCCTCCATTGAACAGAATCCATTATCCGGACAGTTTCCCCCTGGTAATACGCCTTTAGTTCCTCCAATGAAATGAGGGGGGATCCGAATCCGTCACAATCGGACTGCGGAACCTCAAATTCATCCTGTATCCCGCATCCCATAAGTATCAGGCCTGAAAGGGCTAGACTGCAGTAGTTCATCCAATATCTGTTCATTTGAAATTCCAACTTAGGTTAATAAAAAAGGTCCTTCCGAAGCCAGGCCAGAATTTAGGTCCGAAGGACGGGCGCCCGCTAAGCTGATCCCCATACCATTGGCCGTAATTCCCGTTGCGCCCCTGCTCATACCCCCCGGAAAGAAAGAAAGTGTCCAGTAGGTTCGAAACACTGATGAACAAACTGACATAGTGGGAATCCCAGCGCCAGGATTTTCCTCCGGTAAGGTTCAAAAGGTATACAGGCGGTAGTGGTTGTTGGCGAAGTCCCCGGTTAAATTCCCCCTGGCTGACCCCCGAAAGCTCATTCCCCGTATCCGGATCCAGCCGGAAACTCCGCGTGTACCTCAAAAAGGAGATGTCGGCATACTGATCTGACAGGTAGTTCACCGTTACCCCGGCCCACCAGAAGGAGGGATCCCTGTAGTGAAACCCCAGAGATACAGCCCTGGAGGGGCCGGCAGCCCTTTTTACGCCTTTGATGTCTGCAGTGCCAATAGGCAGCATCCCTTCCTTCTCAGGGAGATCCCCTGGGTCCGTTCCTGGCTGGAAATACAGGCTTATCCCGGGCTGGCTCGCATAGTTGTAGTCCCCAAGAGCCGCCGCTGCACTAAACCGGACAGACGGATTCAGGTCGTATTCGAGACCCAGTTCAATTCCTTTGTGAAGCGCGTCCATCCCTGTGGCAACCTCCTGAACAAAAGCAGAACCATAACCGGAGTCCGTGAAGAAATTATTCACCTCCCCAAGGTCCATCATTCGGGTATAGAAAAGACTCAGCCTTGATGACAACGCCTGCCCCCTGAAGTAATAGGAAAAGTCCGTGGTCATTACCTTCTCACTTTGTTTTCGGGGCACCTCCCGCCCCCGATCCCTTGGATTGATATAGAGATTTCTCACCACCGGAGGCACTTGCATTAGGGAGGCATGGTACCGAAGCCAGTGTCTCCCTGTAATCCGGTAGCTACCCCCTCCCTTGATACCTAGGGACGGTATGGACAACAGGGGTCCTTCTCCCTGAGACTCTTCGGGATATCGTTCGTTTCGAAAATTTCCATACCTCCTTATATCTGTTTTTCCCAGGGTTGCCGTTAGAAAAGCACTCCACCGTTCCTTTTCAGACAACAGGGATGCAAAGGCTTCCCATCTTCGGGCCCGGACCTCATAATTATATCCAATCCGGTCACCTTGCTTTTTCTCAGGGGGCCTGTCCAAATCGTTCCTTGTATTGCTGAAAGGATCCATATCCGAATGCAGCACGGCACCCAGCAGATCTTCCAGCAGGGCATAGTTGCCTGTTTTAGAATTTTGGAACAGGAACCCGGCATCCAACTCCCAACCATTTCCAAGGCCCACTTTTGCGAAGGTGTTCCCGGTAAAAAGAGCCTCCTGGTTTTGATCCGAATACAGGATATAGGACGCCTCCCCAGATAGATTGCTGCGATTGGCGGCATAAAGGGTGTTCCAATCGATTTGGCGGGATTCAAGGAATCCCAGTCGCGCTGACTCCGCGCTGAGCAGGTTTGGGCCAATAGGACTATTCAAGTAATAGGAGGGCAGGTACCGGTAATAGGCTGGGTCCGGGTTAGGGGCGTTGAAATATCCGAGGCGGGTGCGGTATTGCCTCCCCCACTGATAGGCTGCGGTAAGGGTATAATTAAACTTTGAACCCCGAAACCGATACCGGAAGTTCAGCCAGGGTTCACTGATATACCGCAGGCGGGAGTTGCGTACCCTGCCATCCTGAATACCCCAGTAGGGATTGTACCTCCTTCCTGCAAGTTCCAGGACTTCCGGAAGAAGGTCGGCAGAACGTCCCCTTAAATTCCTGGCCAGCATGCCAATTACCCCGAACTCGTGCTTCTCAGATGGCCTGAAGCTGATACCCCCCAGGAAGGAAAAGGCATCGTATGGCGTGCCCTCCATATAGCCTTCCCTCCCAAGGCGTCGGGAGAAGGAGAAAAGCCAACCCCAGCCCTGCTCCCGGATCCCCGAGTTATACGTCACCATAAGACGCCCCCGGTAACTGCGGTTAGAACCGCTGAGGGTTAGCCGGTAACCCTCCCTAAGGGCGGCAGGGTTGATATCGATCAGGGTGGTCCCCCGCAGGCCTCCAAATCCTTCGCCTGCCGGCTCAGGCCCGGGAAGGTGCTGCTGGTTCCTGCTCACGTCATTAAGGCCTCCCCAGTTGTTCCACTGCGGACGCCCGTCGTAGAATCGATTCATGGGGATGCCGTTCAGGTATACCGCGGCATGGCGGGTATCATAACCCCGGACCCTGAAAAATGCCGGACCAAAATCAAAAGCCGCCCGATTCAGAAAGACATCCCGGCCTGCCTGCAGAAAGCCGGATCCTGAGGCATAGGTGTCCTGGTCAAAAAGATCCGAATCGCCAAGGGTAATAAGGTTTTCAGCCATTTCATCCGGGATCTCCCGCTCCAAATAAACCACCCCCACATCTAAAGGGGGGTTCACAATAAGTCCTGAAATACGGCGGACCGCATAGTCCTCATGGAAAAATTCACAAGCCACCGAGTCTGCAAAAGGAGGTAGTTCCAGGGAAAACCCCCCTTTAGAATCCGTATAGGTCGTGTACTTCCCGTTTTGGATCGCCAAACGGACCCCGGCGAGAGGTTTCCGGCTCCGTCCATCCAGGACCAACCCTGAAATTCCTGCTGATTGGGCAAAAAGGGGTCCGCTTATGAAAAGTGTCAGGAAAAATAGTATTTGAGCCATTGTGCCGGGCAGCATTCAAGTAGGACCGCGAAGTAGCATTCCAGCCTTGCACTATCCTTGCAGGCCCGGTCTTTAGCTTTACACCCGTCAAAGTCATTTCATGCGAATCCTGCCTTTGGTGTTTCTCTGTTTCCTATGTTCTTTGGCCATAGGTCAACAAAAAACCTATCAGGTCCGTACCGTTGCATTTTACAATCTGGAAAACCTTTTTGACACCCGGAACGATACCCTTACACTTGACGATGACCGCACCCCTGAGGGCGCAGACCGGTGGTCTGATGGGCGGTTGCAACAAAAATTGAGGAATCTCTCCGGGGTATTATCGGAAATCGGAGGCGAAATCGGGGCTAAACCTCCGGATTTAATCGGGGTTTGTGAAGTGGAAAACAGGACCGTTCTCGAGCGACTGATAAGCCAGCCTTCATTACGCCCCTATGACTACGGGGTCATTCATCACGACTCCCCGGACCATCGGGGGATCGATGTGGCCCTCCTGTACCGAAGGGGCAGGTTCTTCCCCACTGAGAACCGGAGTTTCCGGCTGATCCTTCACGACAAGGACGGAAAACGGAGGTATACCCGTGACCAGCTCGTGGTCCGGGGGTTTCTGGATCAGGAAGAAATATACCTGCTTGTAAACCACTGGCCTTCCCGAGGGGGAGCCGCCCTCCAAACGCGTCTTTACCGGAGGGAAGCTGCCTTACGTCAGCGGTTTCTGGTCGACTCTATACTGTACAGAGATCCGGCAGCGAAGATTATTTGCATGGGTGATTTCAATGACAATCCCACGGATCCCAGCATTGAGATCCTCAGCCGGGGCAGAAACCCGGGGGACACCCTTTACAATCCAATGGAGAAGCACTTTCGCCGGGGAGTGGGAAGCCTGGCCTACCGGGATCGCTGGAACCTTTTTGACCAGATGCTCTTCAGCAAGTCCCTGCTACAACCCCCGGAACATACCTGGCGTTTATGGAAGGTCGGGGTGTTCCAGCCGGCGTACCTAAAAACAAAGGAGGGCAGGTACCGGGGCTACCCCCTGCGCACCTACGCTGGTGGGAATTACCAGGGAGGGTACAGCGACCATTTCCCGGTATATGCCTTTTTAATTAGATAATCCTGTCTGGACTAACCAAGCCACTGGCCCCAGGGAATCCGGCTCAGGATCAGCAGTAATCCAAGCCCATAAAAGATGGCAATGCTCCGGAATTTCTTTTTCCCTTCCATGTATTTCTTATGCCGCGACCAGCCGACAGTTATCAGGACCACCGCAATAATGTTGATCAGGGGATGTTCCAGGGCAAGCAGACGTGCAGCCGGGTTCTGGCTTATGGTACCCATCCCCACGGCCTGAATGGCCTTGAAACCACTTGTAGAGACAAAATACAGCACAATCCCCAGAATAAGCTGGAGGTGGGAAATAATAAGGGTGAAAAGACTGATGCGAAAATCCTTCTCGAGGGTAAACATCCTGTTCTGGACCAGCCCCAGTATGGCATTGGCCACGGCGATAAACAATACCGCCAGGGCGACATAGGCCAGGTAAGAATGTACGTTTTGCAGTACTTCCATAATGAATGATTTGCAGATAAAGGTATTACTTTTTGATATAAAAAAACCCCGGTGTCCGCACCGGGGTTTTCACAGCTTTTATTCAACCTGGTTGAAAATACCTTCAGACCAAGCTGAGCCTGCCATCCGGGGCAGGCCCTCCCGAAGTCATCCTATTCGATCATATTTGGAGGACCATCATCATTAACCGTTCCGTTTGAAAGAATCCCCAAAAGTTCAGGAAACCTGTCCGGCAACCCCGCTGCGGCAGGTTAAAAGGGCAAAGGTTTCAGGGTTTTTAACAGTAATACACTCTTGTCTTTACCGGTAGAAAAACTGCATTAATAGTTGTGTAGAACTGTCGTGGTTGCCGAGTTTTGAATCGGAGAGCTCTTCCAGGATGGTTTTTGCAAGTTGCTTTCCGAGTTCTACTCCCCACTGGTCAAAACTGAAGATATTCCAGATGACTCCCTGTACAAAGATCTTGTGCTCGTACATGGCGATAAGGGCCCCGAGGTTCTCTGGATTCAAGCGGTCAATAAGGAGGGTATTGGTGGGTTTATTCCCCTCAAATACCTTGAACGGCTTCAGTCTGGCCTTTTGCTCTGCGGACAGCCCCTGTTTTTCAAGTTCGCCGGAAACCTCTTCTTCCGTCTTGCCATTCATCAGGGCTTCAGTCTGCGCAAAGAAATTTGCCATCAGTTTGTAATGGTGTTCCATATCCCCGTGAAGGGAATGGCAGAACCCAATAAAATCAGCAGGGATCAGTTTGGTCCCCTGGTGGATAAGCTGGAAGAATGCGTGCTGGGAATTGGTGCCGGGTTCTCCCCAGATAATGGTTCCCGTCTGGTAGGAAGCTGGGCTTCCGCTCCGGTCTGCACGCTTCCCGTTGCTTTCCATCACCCCTTGCTGCAGATAAGCGGGAAGTCGATGAAGGTATTGGGAATAGGGGATGACAGCCTCGGTTTCCGCCCCGAAGAAGTTGTTATACCAAACACTGAGCAGGGCAAGGACTACCGGGATGTTCTCCCTGAGAGGAGCCGTGCGGAAATGCATGTCCATTTCCCGCGCGCCTTTCAACAGTTTGGAAAAATTTTCATATCCGATACCAAGGCAAATAGAAAGCCCCACGGCACTCCACAGGGAAAAACGACCACCGACCCAGTCCCACATGGGAAACACCTGGTCCTGGGAAATCCCGAATTCGGCAATTTTTTCAGTGTTGGTGGAAACAGCCGCAAAGTGCTTTTGGATGTCCTCCATGGAGGCATGCTGCAGGAACCATTCCTTGACCGAAAGGGCATTGCTGAGTGTTTCCTGAGTCGTGAATGACTTCGATACAATGATGAACAGGGTGGTTTCCGGGTTGAGCTCTTTCAGGATTTCATGCACATGGTCGCCATCCACGTTGCTGACGAAGTGCAGCCGGAGATGGTTCCGGTAATAGCGCAATGCCTCGGTAACCATCACCGGGCCGAGATCAGATCCGCCGATCCCGATATTGACCACATCGGTAAACGTTTTTCCCGTATATCCTTTCTTAGCTCCTCCGATTACCGCATCGCTGAAGGCGTGCATGCGTCCCCGGACTTCATATACTTCCCTTACGATGTCCTCCCCGTCCAGAAGGAGGGAGTCTTCCTCCCCTGAGCGAAGGGCTGTATGCAGGACCGCCCTGCCTTCGGTTTCGTTAATGGGTTCTCCATTGAAATAACACTCCATGGCCTCTTGCAGGCCGCATTCCCCGGCCAGGGTTTCCAGGAGGTTCAGTGTTTTTTCGTCAATGCGGTTTTTAGAATAATCCACCAAAAACCCGTTCCAACGGATACTGAATCTGGCAGCCCGGTCGGGATCAGAGGCGAAAAAGTCTTTGAGATGTTTGGATTTTAACTGCTCGTAGTGTTCCTGAAGGTCTTTCCAGCTGCCGGTTTCGGCAGGGTTAATTCTCGGTAAGGGCATGTTCCGTTTCGTTAAGCGTTAACAGATCCTGCATCTCCTCTGGGGTGTTGAATTCTATGCAGTCCAACTGTTCCCTGATCTGACCGATATAGGTGAAATAATCCGGGCGCAGGGGTTCTGCCAGCGGATCTGCTGCGGGCAGTTTCTCCCTCAGGGGGTCTACCTGCCTTCCATTCTTCCAGAAGCGGTAGCAAACATGCGGGCCACTGGTGTTACCGGTCATGCCGATCCATCCGATCACATCCCCCTGGCGCACATAATCTCCCTGCCTGACTTTCTGCGCCTTCATGTGCAGGTACTGGGTGCTGTAGGTCCCATTGTGCCGTATCTTAACGTATTTCCCGTT
>SBFL01000099.1 GCA_006227965.1 Bacteroidota bacterium
GTCAGAAGTGCCCCAATATAAACGTTTCCCAGATCGATCCGGTAAGGCAGTTTAAATCCGGGCCTCAAAGTCCAATTGCCGGCCCTCTTTCCTGGAAGTGGTTTTTGGGGACTTTTGTGCTCCTTTTCAAGGAATTTGAGGATTTTATACCCGGTGTTGACCAGGGCTTTTCGGTACTCCTTTTCGGGTCCCTGCATTTCATTGAGCGCCCGGATCTTCAGGTTCAGCGCCTGGACCACTACTTCTGTTAAACCCCGATCTTCAAGGGCAAGCAGCAGTTCCCTGAAGTTCTGGATCTTCTCCTGGGTGCGCTTTCCGGGGTTCAGGTCCCCTCTATCCCGGAGAGGTTTGAAGTTCATACTTGGGGCTTTAAAGAGTCTTTGCAGTCTTCCCCTCTGCACAGTGGGGGATAGCTTCGGTTAATCAGTCGAAAAAATGGAGTAAAAGTTAGAGGATGTTATTCCCCAAGATATTACGGTCCGTAGTGGTATACAGTGCGTTAGGGCTACCGGGTGCTGCTGAATTCGGCACTCACAAAAACACGGACCCTGTCTGAAAGGAACAGGCTCTTTCCCCCAACGCCAAATTCCTGGCGGTCCAATTCAAAGGATGTTTCCAGGGAGATTTTGTCTTTCGTTTCGGAGCAGGCAAATACTAGCGGGATTTCCCGGGTGTGCTCCTTTAGGGTCAGCCTGAAAACTCCTTCCAGTTCTCCCTTTTCCGCGCGTTTCAGATCTGTGGATTCCATGTATATCCATGGGTGGGTCTGCACCTGGAAATAATCCTCTTTCCGAAGGTGTTTGTCCCTCAGCCCCATGCCTGTAACGATGGATGCCGCATAAACCCTTCCAAAGAGGCGGGCAGCCTTCCAGTCCTTTTCACTGTGTTCCAACCGAATCTCCAGGCTGTCAAAGGTCCCGTTCACGGCAATCCCGGCATTACGGATCTTAAAGGTAACAGCAGCCGTATCGGTGGTCCAATCCTGAGCAGGGGAGGGGGCCCCGGTGATCAGCAGAACAACAATCAGGAGGGTTTTCAAATCCCGTCAATTTTTTCCCGAAGGGATTTCAGGGCCTGGTGCATCCGCTTTTCGATGGCCTTGACGCTCACACCTTCCAATTCGGCAATCTGGGCATAGGTCTTGCCGTCGATGCGGTTAAGCAGAAAGGTGGTCCGCTGGTTTCCGGGAAGGTCAGTAAGGGCGTCCTCCAGTTTTTTCTTAAACTCCTGCTCTTCCATAAGGAATTCAGGGTCCTGCCGGGTGGTGGTGCCACCTTCTTTGCGGTGTTTCAGCCGGACTTTTTCAGCTTTGATCACATTCAGGTACAGGTTGTTGGCCACCGTGTAGACAAAGGCTTTGGCCTTTTCCGGGGCGACCTTGGCACAGTTTTCCCACAGCTTTACAAAAGCTTCCTGAACGGCATCCCGTGCCTTTTCTTCATCCCCGAATTTGTAATAGATGTAGTTGAACACCGTTTTGGAATGGGTTCGGAATAGCTGGCTGTAGATGTGGTCGTCGCAAACGTTATCCATAATAGCAGCGGAATATTTTATGCCCCTGCACTTCAAAGATATTTGAAAAATTTTAAGAAAAAGGTAGGGTAAAGGCGACCTGGGTTGTTTTAGGAGTGTAAATCAAAAAAAAACCAAATCGTTATGAAAAAGATCTTTAACGCTGCAATCTATGCAGTACTGCTTGCGGGGGCGCTTGCTTTTACCGCCTGTCAGGAGGAGTTTGAGGAGGTCAACACTTCCAATGCCCAGGAGGAATCCTTCCAGGCCACTTCTTCGACAGCCCAGCTGATGGAAAAGACCGCATACCGGGATGGTTCCTTTGACAATATCGTCGATGGATCCAGCTGTTTTGCGTTGAATTTTCCCTATACGGTGAATGTAAACGGACTGGATATTACCGTGGATTCCATGGAAGACCTGCGCCTGATCGAGGAGATCTTTGACGAATTCGAGGATGACGAGGACATCCTGGAGATCCTCTTCCCGATCACCATTACCCTGGCGGACCATTCTGAGATCACCATCAACAATAAGGAAGAACTGATTGAACTGGCGCGCCAGTGTATTGAAGGTGGAGGTGATGACGACATCGAATGTATTGACTTCGTTTATCCGATCACCCTCTTTACCTTCGATATCAATAATCAGCAAACAGGCAGGGTCACCGTCAACAGCGACCGGGAATTAAAGCTTTTCTTCGAAGAACTGGACGACGACGATTTCGTTAGTATAGACTATCCCGTGACCCTTATAAAATTTGACGGGACAGAGATTCAGGTCAGCAGCAATGCCGAGCTGGCAGCAGCCCTGGAAATGGCCAAGGATGCCTGTGATGAGGATGACGATAATGACTACAACGATGACGATTTTGACGAGGAGCGCCTTGCAAACCTGTTGACGGAGTGCCCCTGGGTCGTGTTGTCAATGGAAAGGAATTCGGTGGACCAGACCGGACAATATGAGGCCTACCTGATGACCTTTAAAGAAGACGGATCCGTACGCGTACGGGACCGGGCCGGGAATGTGCTGGTAGGGCAGTGGGACCTGGATACCATTGATGGCTATGTGGCACTTGACCTTTCCTTCGATACCCTTGTGGACTTTACCCTGGAGTGGAAGGTATACCAGCTGGAAGAAGGAAAGATCAAATTGTTCAGTGGAGATGGCAACCGCATCATCATGAGGCTTACCTGTGAGGACCCCGGTTCTGCAGACCCAGAAACACTTCGGGCCATCCTGGCAGAGTGCAACTGGATCATCAAGAAGGTAAAGAACCAGGGTGAGGAGATCCGCCGCCTGGTTGGATATGAATTCACCTTTATGGCTGAGAACATGGTAACCCTGAGCAATGGGACCAATGTAATCGAAGGAACCTGGGAAGTTGCCCTGAATAGCAGTGGAATCCTGGTGCTTGCAATTACCAGGGGGGAGGAACATGGAGAGAGCTTAGAATGGCCCGTCGAGGACTTGGCAGAGGACTGCGCCTGCGCTTTGAAGTTGATGCCATAGGTTATGAAATGGTTCTCGAACGCGTTTGTCTCTCAAATACAACAGATGGAGATGTGGTGGAGATTTCCAACATCCTTATGGCCGGGGATTGGGTAGTGGCTGAATATACGGAGAACGGGTCCGATCCACTGCCCGATTATGAAGGATATGATTTCACCTTCGGCATGGAAAATGAACTTACGGTGCGCACCAACATGGACCCGCTCAAAAGTGGATTCTGGAGGGTGGTGCGCGACAGCGATGGCAGCCTGAAG
>SBFL01000164.1 GCA_006227965.1 Bacteroidota bacterium
CAAAAATGCGCTGAACAGCAGTGAGCGGCTCGAAACCATCACCCTTCAGATGTTCAACGTGGTGATGGGGCTCCCGCTGAATCATCCCACTGAATTCATCCAAAGCCTGGACGACCTGGTAGGCCAGGAAACAGAGCCCGAACTCCTGGAATCTGAATTTCTGCTTGAGAACAATACCGATTACAAGCTGGTGCTGAACCTGAATGAACAGCGGTACTTCGAGTGGAAGCTGGCCCGCAGCCGGGCACTCCCCACGCTTAATGCCTTCATAAACTACGGCTGGACAGAATTCGGTGATCCAATAACTATTCTGGGGTCAGACAAACAGGGCTTTGAATCCTCTATTCTGGGATTTGACCTGAATATCCCGATTTTCAGTTCCCTCAAACGAAGTGCCACTACGCAAAGGGCCAAAATTGCCCTCGAAAAGGCAAAAACGGAATTGCAGGAAGCTGAACAAATGCTGAAACTCCAGCATAAACAGGCAAGAAGTGACTACATCCTGGCAATTGAAAGCTATGAGACCAGCAAGAAGAATTTAGCACTGGCCGAGCGCATCGAAGAAAAAAATGAAATAAAATATTCCGAGGGGATCGCCTCGAGCTTTGATCTGCGACAGGCCCAAACCCAGCTGTATTCAGCTCAAAGTGAATACCTACAGGCCATGATCGATGTGATCAACAAAAAAACCGAACTGGAGAACATCCTGAATCCAAACTAAGAAGCAAAACAACACTCTTGATCAATCCATCAACCATGAAAAAAGCAATAACCCTCCTCCCCTTGTTCTTCCTGATCCTGGCCGGATGCGGGGAAAATCCTCAGGTCTCGGTGGACGAACTAATCGCAAACGGGAGCCTCGAGGAGATCAAGGAACGGAAAAAAACCCTGGCGGAACAGGAGCGAGACCTTAGGATCTCTCTAAGAAAAATAGATTCAGTCATTCAAAGCCGGGAACGGAGCAGCAATGTGCCCTTGGTCACTACCCTGGAAATAACCTCCAGTTCCTTTGAGCACTATCTGGACCTTCAGGGCAATGTAGAGACCAAGCAGAACATCCTGCTCTTTCCGGAAATGGCCGGAACGCTCATGCGCGTCTATGTCAAGGATGGAGACCCGGTTCGCAAAGGGCAGGTACTGGCCAAAATTGACGATGGAGGACTGGCCTCCAGGCTGGAGCAACTCAGGACGCAGGCTGCCCTGGCTGAGACCACTTACGAGCGGCAAAAGCGCCTCTGGGAGCAGAATATCGGATCTGAAATACAGTATTTGCAGGCCAAAACTAATTACGAGGGTGCCGTAAATGCGGTCAGCCAGGCCGAAGCACAGCTGGGGAAATCCACAATTTCGGCTCCCTTCAGTGGGATTGTGGACGAAGTGATGCAGGAAGAGGGAAGCACGGTGAATCCGGCTGCGGGGATGGCGGTTTTCCGGTTGGTGAACCTCTCAGAAATGTATGTGGATGTGGATGTTCCCGAGAGCTACCTCGAGGGCGTAACCCCGGGCAAACGGGTAAAAATATACATTCCGGTGCTCGGAGACAGCATTGAGACCAAGGTTCGGCAGACCGGGAATTTCATCAACCCGGCAAACCGCACCTTCAGGGCTGAAATTCCGGTGCCTAACCGGGACGGCAGCATAAAGCCCAACCTGACGGTCCGGGTTCGGATAAATGATTACACCAACCCGGGTGCCCTGCTGATACCCCCCAGTGTTATTTCTGAAAACTCTGAAGGGGAACAGTTTGTGTATGTCGCCTCCGAAGTAGGGCCCGATCAAATAGGCAAGGCCGAAAAAAGAATCATTACCACGGGATTATCTCAGGGGGACCTCATCGAAGTTCTCAGTGGCCTTAGGCCCGGGGAGCATATAATTATGGAAGGAGCCCGTCGCGTTCGTGAGGGGCAGGAAATTGAAATACTCAACCAGGCATGAGCAGACAAAGCAAGAACGCAGACAAGGAATTCAGGCCGTCATCCTGGGCTATAGACAACCCTTCAGTGGTCTACGTCATGATCGGGATTTTCTTCCTGATCGGGCTTTCCTCATACTTTTCCATGCCCCGGGAAGATTTCCCGGAGGTGAAGGAAACAAAGATCTATATCAGCACGATCTACCCTGGTAATACGGCAGAGGATGTGGAACGTCTGATAACGGACCCTCTGGAGGACCGTCTGAAGAACGTCAGCAACCTGGTGGAACTCACCTCCACCTCCCAGGAGGACTACTCCATGATCGTGGTGGAATTTGACGAGAACATCTCCGTGGAGAATGCCAAACAAAAGGTAAAGGACGAGGTGGACGGAGAGAAAGCCGGGGAGGACTGGCCCATTTTCAACGGCGCCAAGGTGGAGCCCAACGTATTCGACCTGAACCTTTCGGAATCCTTCCCGATCATGAACATAAACATCACGGGGGACTACCCGGTCGACAAACTCAAGGAATACGCCGAGCAGCTGGAGGATGCGATTGAAGATCTTACAGAGATCAAGGAAGTGGACATCCGCGGGGCGCAGGAGAAGGAGGTGGAGGTAGCTGTGGACATCTACAAGATGATGGCTGCCAAGGTTAGTTTTCAGGATGTGCTCGGGGCCATCGCCAACGGCAATATGACCATGTCTGCCGGTAATCTTAAGACCAACGGCCAAAGGCGAACGATCCGGGTACTGGGGGAGATCAAAAGCCCTTCAGACCTGGAAAATTTTGTGGTGAAATCGGAGAACGGCTCGGCCATTTACCTAAAGGATGTCGCCACTGTGAGTTTCCGGGAGGAGGATAAGACCACTTACGCACGCGAACGGGGGGAGAGCGTGGTAATGCTCGATGTCAAGAAACGGGCGGGTAAAAACGCCATATCCGCTGCCAGCCAAATTCGCGATCTGATAGAGGAAGCCAAAGCGGATTACCTGCCGGCAGACCTCAGCATCAGCATTGCGAATGACTCCTCCAGCCGGACCCTGAACCAGGTGGAAGACCTGGT
>SBFL01000254.1 GCA_006227965.1 Bacteroidota bacterium
TCATCGCTCCAGAGCCCCTGGCTGAATTTGGTTTTTACCAGCCCCGGGCAGATAACATTGGCACGTACCCCGTGGCGCCCCCATTCCTTAGCCTGGTTCTTAGTAAGCATTATAAGGGCAGCTTTGGTGGCACTGTAGAGGCCCAGCCCGAAACCTGGCCGGACGCCTTCCACGGAAGAGATGTTGATAATGCTTCCACCGCCCTGTTTTTTCATATGGGGAAGCACCAGGCTGGACAGCATCCACGGAGCCTTAACATTGACGTCCATTATTTTGTCAAAGACGGTTTCTTCGGATCCTTCCAGGGGCCCGTAATATGGATTAATGGCAGCGTTGTTCACCAGGACATCGATCTGCCCGTACCTGGCAAGTGTCTCTTCAATGAGGGCCTTACGCTGTCGATGATCGCCAACATGGCACTGAATCCCGGTGGCCTCAAGCCCCGCATCCATGAATTCTCCGGCAACCGCGTCCACGGCTTCCTGCTTCCTGCTGCTTACCACCACGCGGGCCCCGTTTTCGGCCAGGCCCCGGGCAATGGATTTTCCAATTCCCTTACTGGAGCCTGTAACAATGGCCACCTTTCCTTTCAGGTCAAATTTTGATGTAATAGATGTCATAGGAGTGTTTTATTCTGTAGTTGGGCCCTAATCAAAAATACCTTCCTCTGCAGAAACCGTCAGGTCTGAGGTATTGAGCAGCACCGTGGCAAGGCCTTCAGTTTTGGGCAATTCATAGGTGAAGTAAAACTGCATCGCATGTATTTTGCCTGAATAAAACCCCTTTTCCCGGGTGGCCTGCCCGCCTGAAACCGCCTGGTGTGCATGCAGGGCCATATCCAGCCATAACCAGCCGATCAGGATATTCCCGAAGAAATCCATGAAAACTGTGGCATCAGCCAGGAAGCGTTCATAATTGCCCTTTCCGGCATAACCCAGAAGGTGATTCAGCACTTTTTTCATCAATTGGGTTTTTCCGGTCAGAACCTCAGCAAAGGACTTTAATGTATCCTCGGCCATAGCCATTTTGATAGTATTTCCCATCTCCTCTGACAAATGGGCCAGGGCAGCTCCGTTTTCCATGGTGATCTTCCGGCCAAGCAGGTCCATGGACTGAATGCCCGTGGTCCCCTCGTAGATAGAGAAGATCCGGATGTCCCTGTAGTATTGCTGCAGGATAAAATCCGAACAATACCCATAACCCCCCAGCACCTGAAGCCCGTTGCTCACTGCTTCAAGGCCTTTCTCAGCAGGGTAGGTCTTGGCTACAGGAGTCAGCAATTCCAGCAGATAATGATATTTCTGCCGCCCGGATTCCTCAGGATGGGTCAGGGAAAGATCGTGGTATTTGGCGGATAACAGCACCAGGCTGAGGGCCCCTTCGGCAATTACTTTCTGGGTCAGCAGCATCCTTCGCACATCGGGGTGGTTGATGATCAGCGTTTGTTCTTTGGACACATCCTTTTTTCCGGTGCTCGTCAGCTTCCTGCCCTGCGGGCGCTCTTTGGCATAGGCAAGGGATGCCCGGTAGGCAGCCATGGCGATGGCAGCGGCACCCCTTCCTACGGCGATGCGGGCCCCGTTCATCATCAGGAACATATATTTCAAACCCTGATGGGGTTCCCCCACCAGCCATCCGCGGCAATCCTTTTGGTCCCCGAAGGACAAATGGGTGGTGCAGTACCCACGCTGCCCCATTTTCTGAAAGTCTCCTACGGTATTGACATCGTTAAAAACCAGGCCACCCCCATCGCCTGGCCGGTGTTTGGGCACCACAAAGAGTGAGATTCCCCTGGTGCCGGCCGGGGCGCCTTTGATACGGGCCAGCAGCAGGTGGACGACATTGTGCACGCCATTGTAGTCTCCACCCGAAATAAAGATTTTCTGCCCTGAGATCAGGTAATGATCTCCTTGAGCAACCGCGGTGCTTACGATATCGGACAGGGAGCTCCCCGCCTGGGGCTCGGTCAGGCACATGGTGCCGTTCCAGGCCCCTGAGAGCATGTTTGGCACATAGGTTTTTTTCAGGTGATCATTTCCGAAGTGCAGGATCAGTTCCGCTGCTCCGAAGGTCAGTCCCAGGTATCCCGGCAGATGGTTGTTGGCGGTTTCCTGAATATAGGCCGCGGCAGTAACCACGCTGCTAGGCATTTGCAGCCCGCCTTCTTCATAGTCGAATAGTGCCGCAGCCAACCCCATTTCCCCGGCTTTCTCCATGTAGCGGGAAACCTGGGGATGTACATGTACTTCCCCATCCCCAAAATGGGCCGGACGGGCATCCATTTCCTCGAAAAAGGGATAAAGCTCTTTGTCTGAAAAGTCCGCAACGGCATTGATAAAAAGGTCGACGGACGCCCTGTCGTAGTCCCGGAACCGTTCCTGTTTTAAAACTTCGTCCAGGTTGTGTACGTCATACAGCAGGAATTTCAGGGTGTTGAGGTCAATATAATCGTGGGCCATAGGAGAAAGGTTTATGAACTGCCGGGAACAGGGAGGCAATCAGCGATTGATGCCCCCATCAAGATAGGGAATTTCAGGTAGTTCTTTCCTCACCCGATCAATTTCTTTATCCCCGGGAGGAGTACAACAGATGGGTTGAAAGCGCAATCACTGGTCGTTTCTGATCGATGAGACCGGGAGCAATTTTTTTGCGATTTGCTCCTTCCAGGCTAAG
The DNA here is from genome assembly GCA_006227965.1 of Bacteroidota bacterium. Taxonomy (GTDB): domain Bacteria; phylum Bacteroidota; class Bacteroidia; order Flavobacteriales; family Flavobacteriaceae; genus Robiginitalea. The sequence continues at coordinate 2,674 of SBFL01000254.1, forward strand.
ACCTGAGCTCTTTCAGGAGGCTGGATAGACCTGGTAAACTTCGTGAGAGAGGAAAAAAATTCAGCAGGCACATCCCTGAATACCATATGGGCAGCATCCTCGAAGACGATTAGTTTTGCAAGAGGGTGACTGTCCTTAAAAGAAGCTGCTTTTTTGCCTCCCCAGGTAAGGTCATTCCGTCCTTCATAAATAAGGGTCGGTAGCGGGCAATTTTCAAAAACATCCCTAAGGTCATATCTGCCGCAATCTTCAGACATCACAGAATTGAAATCCGTGTCATTTACCCATTCATAAAGAGCGGTC
>SBFL01000015.1 GCA_006227965.1 Bacteroidota bacterium
CGTAATACCCCTCTGCCACCATATTCATTTCCATCATGGCGCTTTTCACCGTATAGCCCTTCCCGATCATATTGCCGAACATGCGGTTCCGGCTGAAGGTGGAATAACCGGTCACCAGCAGGTCCCCGAGATAGGCAGAATGGTTGATGTTCCGGTCAATATTGTACAATCGCTTGGTATACCGTTTCATCTCCCGTATGGCATTGCTCATGAGGACGGACTGAAAGTTGTCGCCGTAACCCAGGCCGTGGGCAATCCCTGCTGCAATGGCATAGATGTTTTTCAGCATGGCGGCGTACTCCGTCCCGATAATATCCTTGCTTACCTTGGTTTTGATATAGGAACTGCTCAGGGCGTCCGCCACTTTTTTTGCCCTCGTTTTGTCTGCACAGGCAATAGTGAGGTAGGACAGGCGTTCCAGGGCTACTTCCTCCGCATGGCAGGGGCCCGTGATAACGCCGATCTGCTTAAAGGGGATGTCGTACAAATCGTGGAAATGCTCCCCGACGATTTTGCCGCTTTCAGGCACGATCCCCTTTATGGCCGAAAAGATGGTCTTATCCTTCAGGGAAACCTTCAGTTTATTCAGCTCTTTTTCCAGGAATGCCGAAGGGATTGCGAAGATCAGGATATCTGCGGCAGAAACGGCCTCGTCAATACAGTCTGTCAGGCGGAGCCTGGAGGTGTTGAATGTTACAGAGCTCAGATAGTTCGGGTTGTGCCCATGTTCACGAAGGTACTCTAGGGCTTCGGTATTTCTCATATACCAGCCAACCTCTTCCAGATTTTCACACAGCATCTTGACCAGGGCGGTTCCCCAGCTGCCTCCGCCTAGAACGGCAAATTTCGGTTGTTTCTTCACCAGGCTCACTTTCCTCAAAAGTAGTCATTTATTGATTTTCACAAGTTTTTGAAAATCAAAGTATACCAGAATCAGGGCGCTTACAGGGCTCCGATTTTCTGCCCGGGATGTCTCTCCCCTTTTTTGGGATTCCTTCCTGAATTATTGAAATTCACTACCTTAAGTGATACTAAAGGCACCACAGATGAAGGATTCTTCCAAAATAGAAATGGGCAATAAGGCCCATAAAGAAATCCCCGGTAACCCTTCCACGGCTACCAGCAGCAAAAAACGGCTAAACGACCGCTCCCTTGTAAAGGACCTCGGCATGCTCAGTGAGGCGGACTGGGAACACTGGGTGCATGAAGGCTATGTTGTGATCAGGGAAGCAATTCCCCCGGAGCGGGCGGCAGAGACCGCGGCCTTTATTTGGGAATTTGAGGAGAAGGATCCAGACGATCCTGCTACCTGGTACACGGAACCCCGGGCGGAAATGAAGATGAAGGAACTCGCGGGCACGGGTATGGTGGAGGCCTATAACCACCAGCAGCTTTGGGATAACCGTCAGGCCCGAAAGATCTATGAGGCCTTTGTGGATATCTGGGGAACGGAGCAGCTATGGGTGACCATCGACCGGGCAAACCTGAATTTCCCTTCGCGCCCCGGTCACGAGCAAAAAGGGTTTATCCACTGGGATTACGATCCGGATGAGAAACCCCAGAACGTACAGGGGGTGCTTGCCCTGGCAGACCAGACCGACCCGGAAATGGGCGGGTTTCAGTGTATCCCATGGTTGTATCGTAATTACGATACCTGGAAAAGGACCCAACCGGAGGACCGGGACCATTTTCAGCCGGATATCATCGGACTGGGAGACAAACTCGTTAAGGTCAAACTGAATGCCGGGGATCTTCTTATCTTCAACAGCCTGCTGCCGCATGGGATCAGGCCGAACCTGTCAAAAGACAAAGTCCGCATTGCACAATACATTTCCATGATGCCGGCTGAACCGGAAAATGAGGCACTCCTGCAATGGCGCATCCACTCCTGGAAAAACCGGATAGCCCCGGAAGGCTATGCCTTCCCGGGAGACCCCCGAAACTGGGAACAAACCCGTTACGAAAGAGCCCATCTTTCCAGCCTGGGGAGGAAATTGCTCGGTTTGGATCCCTGGTAAGGGTTATTCCTTCATCAGACTGATAGCCAGCCCGCCTCCCGCGGCCAGCTGGTAATTCAGCCTGGAGCTGCTGTTTACCTCCTGCTTCTCGATCTCAACAGCCGTAGGGTTATCCCGATAATGGGCCTGAGGATGATCCCTGTAGATGGTGGCCGAAAAGGACCTGCCCTCTGGCAGGAAGCTGAAATCGATTTCGACTTCCCTTGGGTTTTCGTCCGTAATGGCCCCAACAAACCAGTTGCCGGTCTCTCTTTCTTCCCGGGCGATGGTCACAAAATCTCCCACTTCCCCGTTCAGCACCCTGGTCTGCTCCCAGTCTACCCCCACGTCCCGTATAAATTGTAATGCGGGATGCCCCTCGTAGTTTTCGGGCAGGTCACACGCCATCTGGATAGGGCTGTAAATCACGACATACAGGGCCAGTTGCTGGGCAAGGGTAGTGTTTACCTGACTTTCGGGCTTTTGCTTCAGTCCGATGTCGAAAACCCCCGGGGTAAAATCGATGGGGCCGGCCAGCATTCGTGTAAATGCGACAATTGACAGGTGTTCGGGAGGGTTGCCGCCTTCCACGGACCAGGCATTGAATTCCTGCCCCCTCAGGCCTTCCCTTGAAATGGCATTGGGATAGGTCCTTCTCAGGCCGGTGGCTTTGATCGGTTCGTGGGCATTGATCGCCACTTCATATTCAGCTGCTGTTTCCAGTACTTTGCGGTAGTGGTTTACCATCCACTGCCCGTGGTGGTATTCTCCTTTTGGGATTATTTTCCCTACGTAGCCGGTTTTTACCGAATGGATCCCCAGGTCCTGCATCAGGGCATAGGCGGTGTCCAGTTGTTGTTCGTAGGTTCTGGGGGCCGCGGAGGTTTCGTGGTGCATGATGATTTCCACCCCTTTTTCACGTGCATAGGCCGTGAGTTCCTGAATATCGTAATCGGGATATGGAGTCACAAAATCAAA
>SBFL01000338.1 GCA_006227965.1 Bacteroidota bacterium
TTAAAGAAATTTGTTTTGATTTTTTCATGTCAAAGTCTTTTATATTGTGAAATGTTCTGCCTTAAGTACAGCCCCTTTTGTCTGTAATGCGGGCTACTTGCTCAACGTTAGTCCCAGGGCCAAATAATGAAAGTGATTGCCCATAAAACATTTCATTCAAATTTCTATTTCCTGCCCCTGTACAGCCAACTCTATAGGGAAGTCATAATCTGTTTTTCTTATCAATTTTTCAAACATTTTTTTTATCTGCTTGTCGGAGTGTGCAGGGTCGTGATGAAACAACACCAAACGCCTGGCCTTTGTCCTGTCACAAAATCTGGCGGCGAGATCAATAGAGCTATGACCCCACCCCGGCTTGCTTTTGTATTCCTTCTTATTGTACTGAGCATCATGTATCAGCAAATCCACTTCATGGGCCAGATCAAAGCCGGAGATCCATTCATCCTCAGGATAGAGTCTGGATCTTCCGATAATCGGTTCATGATCCGGCAGGTAGCAGACCGTCTTAGAACCATGCTGGATCCGGTACCCCAATGTGGGTCCCGGATGGCTGATGAACTCTGAAGTAAGAACAAAATCACCCAGGTCCATGGTAGTGTTTGCCAGTTCGTGAATATGGAGCTTGGATGGGATGTCCCTAAGGGGTATGGGAAACAAGGGCGGAGACAGGTACTGGTTCAATCTGTTTTGCAGGGAACTCGTACTGTCCTGAGGACCCCATAGATGTATTTCATTGCTTGGGTTGAACAGGGGCTTGAAAAACGCAAGGCCCTGAATGTGGTCCATATGGAGGTGGGTGAGAAATATATCGATCCTGTTGGAAGGGTGACCCAAATCAAAATCGATGCCAAGAATTCCGGTCCCGGCATCCAGGATAAGCCGCCGGGAACCTCCTATAACTTCAACGCATGGTGTATTTCCCCCATAGGTCTTACCGAAATCGGAAGAGAGCGGGTAAGAGCCCCTCGTACCGTGCAGCTTTACTTTCATAAACTGTGCTTATCGTCCCAGAATATGGCCATGGCACCTGAAAACTGTTTCGATCTACCGACAATTGGAATGGCTGTTACCGAGATTCTTTTGGAATTTCCATTCTTGCTTTTGATCCAAAAGGACCGGTGAGCCGGAATCTGAGTATTTAAGGTCTGTACCAGGGGAAGTCCTTCCGGGGGGATTGGTGTCCCATCTTCTTCATGAGGGAAAAAGGAAGTCCCCCAGTCGCCCACAGGCATAGGGCCGGTTTCCGTAAATGTCTGTCCGAGAATCTCTTCAGCAGGTGGATTATAAAATAACAGATTACCTTCAGGATCCACAATGAATACTGGCACTGTTAGACAATCCGCCAACTGCCTGCTCAGGATTATTTCAATGTCGTGGGCGGGCATCGCAGGTAAATGATTAAAATCGTTTCATCTTAAAGATAGTAAATATTGTCACAGGTTCCCGATTTTCGTCCCGTTAATTGCCGGTTTTTGTAAACTGCCCTCGGTGTTTGCCCTAAAACAGGCGTCCTGTTTCACAGAAACTTTTCAAGTTCCTCCAAACCCGTAATAAACAACGAGATGGTCTTTTCTGTTGATTCCGTGCTGAAGTGGACAGAATAGGTAATTCCCATTATGTTCCATCCGCAGTTTTAAATTACTAAAGGGCCTTCAGGTTCAGATAAAAAAAACCGGGCCTTAATGGCCCGGATCAAGTCGAAAAACACTGACTTTACTTACGAAACAGTGCTCAACAATTCTTTATTGATTATATCTTCCAGAACGTGTTTTGGAAGAGCACCAGCCTGCATCATCGGCTGCTTGATCAGGGGGATGAAAAGGATGCTCGGGATGCTCCGGATCTGGAAGACCGCTGCCAATTCCTGTTCCACTTCCGTATCGACCTTATAAATGATGATCGCGGGATTCTCATCGCTCAGTTGTTCGAGGATGGGTGCCACCATTTTGCACGGGCCGCACCAATCTGCATAAAAATCAATGATAGCAGGCTTATCCCCATTGTATTTCCATTCTTTCTCAGTGGTGTAATCAAAGATTTCATCCTTGAATTTCTGAGTTGTAAGTTTAACTGTAGGCATAGAATTTAAATTTAGTGGTGTAAAGGTAGGCAGACCAGGCCGCGTGCGCTGTAACAAAGGTTACTTAAGCATAGCCCCCGGGATTAAACGATAAACCCCCGGGATGACCGGGGGTTCATTCGGCTTAATCTGCGGGGTCAGTGTTCCCCTTTGATGTAAGGAGCACCCGCATTTTTAAATTTCTGTGCCAGCGCAGGAATCATCTGGTCGGAAATTTGGTTGACCTCAGGAGCTATCTCCACAAGCATGGCTTTGGCAATGTCCAGGCTCCTGCGGTGTAAGGCGGTTGGGCCGTAGGTGGTGCGTATCCCCCTGCTAGCCGTACTGAAATGGGATTGGATGGAAGGTGGGTTCCGCTCCCCAATCTCCTCCCGGGCGGGGCTTCCCTCTGCCTTGATCTTTACCGCCCTTAGAGCCTTTTCCAGTTCGAATACATCCGCTGCCAGGTTTGCAGGGGATGCCGGGGTTCTGTCAAGGGCCTTTTTAAAACCGTTCAGACTGGATTCGGCCTGTTCAAAGCGATCCTCAAGCATCTCCATATCATGCTGAACAGCTGCAAGCTCCTCCCGATAGGCATCATAACTGGCGTAATCCATCCCCTTCAGCACACCTTCCCGTATCGGATTGACCTCAAAACGGACGGCTTCTCCAACCGGAGTGACCTTACCCCCTTTTTCCAGGGAAAGGGTAGCTGAATAGGTCCCGGGTATGGCCATGGGGCCGGCATTGAACCAACCTCCCCGTGATGACCCCTCTGGGTCAATGGCGCGGGTGCTGGCATGTCGCAGATCCCAGGCAAGCCGGTGTGTCCCCTTCTTGGCTTCCTGATGCAGGTTGCGGATGACATTGCCCTGATCATCGCGGATGGTGATCCAAACCCGGGCAGGCTGTTCGTCGTTCTCCGCATCGATGGATGCGTATCCAGGAAAGGGAATATCCACCGCTTTCTCATTGGCTTCTTTCTCCGCCTTTTTACGCATTTGTTTGGCGGTGGTAAAATCCTCTGAAAGATAGTAGGTGAAGACGGCCCCGAACTTTGGGTTCTCAGCAATGTAAAAATCTGCTCCCGTATTTCCCAGGTTGCTCCGCGGCACATACCATTTGGCCGTCCTGGGTTTAAAGAGTTTTCCAATCTCCTTGAGAACTTCAGGGGTCATATCGCGCAACGCGCTGTAGTCGTCCAGAACATAAAATCCGCGGCCGAAGGAAGCAGCGACCAAATCGTTTTCTCGCTTCTGTATGGCCAGGTCACGGAAACCCATATTGGGGGTGCCAGGTAGTTTTTGCCAGTTCATGCCCCCATCCAGGGAAGTGTAGACGCCAAACTCCGTGGCCAGGAAGAACAGGTCCTTATGCACGTGGTCCTGTACGATCCGCCACAGCAAGGTCCGCTCCGGCAGGTTCGAGGCCATGGAGGTCCACGTCTTCCCGGCGTCGGTGCTCTTGAACAGGTATGGGCTGAAATCGCCTTCCTTGTGATTGTCCAGGACTGCATATACCGTGTTGGCATCGTGGAGGTCTGCTTTGATGTCATTGACGAAACTGCGCTCCGGCAGCCCCAGGCGGGTCACCGGGATCCGGTCCCAGGAATCCCCCCCGTTGCTGCTGACGGCGATAAAGCCATCGTCCGTTCCCGCATAGAGCAGGCCTTCCTGCACGGGGGATTCACTCAGGGAAGTAATGGTGTTGTAATTGGACATCGCCCCTACATCCCAGGCATTGTCCCAGGATTGCTGCCTGCCCATGATGGGAAGTGAAAGCCGCTCCTCATTCCGGGTCAGGTCTTCCGAGATTGGCGCCCAGTCATCCCCCCGGCTTTCAGATTTCCAAACCCGGTAGGAGGCGAAATACAACCGGGCAGGATTATGGGGAGACACCAGGATGGGTGCGTCCCAGTTGAAACGCTCATGGGGGTCTCCCTTAAGGGCCTGCGGTTGGACAAACACCTGCTCGCCGGTGGTCAGGTCGACACGGTGCAAGCCCCCCTGCTGGGTCTCGGCGTAGATGATATCGTTATACTGAGGATCAGTCGCAGACTGGTGGCCGTCCGCAAAAAGGGTCTTGTACCAGTGTCCGTTGCTGATCCCCTCCCGCTCATCGGTGGCAGAAGGACCACCAGCAGAGCCATTGTCCTGCGTCCCCCCGAAAATGTGGTAGAAGGGTTCGGCATTATTCACCGCAACCTTGTAGAATTGGGTAAGGGGCAGGTTTTTATGGTACTTCCAGGTTTCTGCCAGGTCAAAGCTCTCATAGATCCCTGCGTCGGTTCCAATCATCAGGTAGTTCGGATCGTCTTTTTTGAAAGCCATGGCATGGTTATCCGAATGTTTGTCTTCCTCCTTGAGCTGCACAAAGGTCTTTCCCCCGTCCTCGGAGGTCAGCACGCGGACATTCATCAGGTACAACCGGTCAAACTTATGCGGGCTCGCATACAATTCCTGGTAGTAGTGCGGCCCGGTTGCTCCGGAAACGGCATTGGACATCTTTTTCCAGGATGCCCCACGGTCTGCAGAACGGAATACACCACCCGTCTTGCGATCCAATTCGATGGCCGCATACAGGACATCGGGTTGCTGTGGAGAGATGGCCAGGCCGATCTTCCCCATGTTGGATTTAGGCAGGCCGTTGGTCAGTTCTTCCCAGGTTTCGCCTCCGTCGGTGGATTTATGGATCCCGGAACCAGGCCCTCCGCCCATAAGGGCAGCCACAGTGCGGTGGCGGTCCCAGGTGGCTGCATAGAGGACATCCGGATCCCGGGGGTCTATGATCAGGTCGGTTGCCCCGGTCCACTCTTCATTCCCCAGGACGCGCTTCCAGGTGGCTCCTCCGTCTGTGGTTTTATAGACTCCTCGCTCACCACCCTTGTTCCAGAGGGGGCCCTGGGCTGCGGCCCAAACCACATCGCTGTTATCTGGGTGCACAATGATCCGCGCTATGTGCTGGGTCTCCTTCAGTCCGAGGTTTTCCCAGGTTTTCCCCCCATCCTTGGATCGGTAAATCCCATCCCCATAGGCTACGTGACGGCCGCCCACATCTTCTCCGGAGCCGACCCAGACAGTGGAAGGGTTCCGGGGGTCGATGCTTACGCATCCGGTTGAATAGGAACTTTGCTGATCAAACAGGGGGGTCCAGGTGGTCCCTGCATTTTCGGTTTTCCAAACGCCTCCGGAACCTACAGCAACATACCATATGTTGTCGTTTTCCGGATGGATTGCAATGTCGGCGATCCTTCCGGAGAGGAAGGCCGGGCCAATATTCCGAAAGCTAAAGGCTTGCAAGGGAAGTTGCTGCTCCTTTTTTTCAGGGTCATTTCTCTTTTTGCGTTGTGCTTGCAAAGGGCTCCCCTGAAACACAAAAAGGAACCCCAAACTAAACAGAAGGGTACGTATCATGGTTAGAAAATTTTAATCCTATAAATGTAAGAAATTAATGCGCGAATTCCCTTGTATTTCCGGATTGAAACGGCCATGCCAGCAGTTTCTGACCTGGCAGCATGAGGGTGAAATTCCACAGGTGAAATACGGTTGAAATCAGAAGAATCTGCATTGAGGATTGTGTCCACAAACAACCTGCCCGGAATCACTCCCGATAATTGGGTTGACCCCGGGCAGTTGGTAAGAGGTAAGCGTTTGAAGGAATTCAGAAATCCCTACCCAACAATAGGCCGGTCCGTTACGAAAGGCTGGTTGTAATACCGCCTTCCGGTTGCTTTGTAAAGTGCATTGGCCAGGGCGCCCGAAGCAGGAGGCAGGCCGGGCTCCCCCAACCCGGTGGGGGGCACGTCACTTTCCACGAAGAACACTTCGATGGCTTCCGGACTCTGGTTGTGCCTGATCAGCTGATAGGTGTTGAAATTGTCGTGCACGGACTTTCCGTTTTCGAACTGCAGCTCGCTGTACATGGCATGCCCAACCCCGTCAACGACGCCACCCTGAATCATGTTGATGGCGCCTTCTTTGTTGATGACGATGCCGCAATCCACGGCACACCAGACTTTCTTGATCCTTGGCTGTCCGTTATCCATCACTATATCCATCACTTCAGCCACATAGCTGTTGTGGCAAAAGTAAGCCGCAACACCCCTGTGTACGCCGGGCATCTCAGTACCCCAATCAGCTTTTTCACGCACCAGTTTGAGTACCCCGGCATAGCGGTCCGCATCATAGTTGTATTCTTCGCCTACGGGATTTGTTTTGGCTCGCTCGAAAAGCTCCAGGCGGAATTCGATTGGGTCCTTTCCCGCCGCCTCAGCCACCTCATCGAGGAAGGCCTGTTCGGCCCCCGCGGTAAAGTGGGATCTCGGCGCCCGCCATGCCCCTGTTGAAATATTTGAGGGAACCATGATGGTATGGGCCTCGTAGTTATCTACTGCCCCCGCCGGGAACCGGTTTGGGAAGACAGGACCCTCGGAGATCCCCGAACCCCGTACTGTAAAGCCGATGAGCTCATTGTCCTCATTCAGTGCTGCCCGGTAGGTAGAACGATAGGCCGGACGGTAAATCCCGTTGGTCATGTCGTCTTCCCGCGTATAAACCAGTTTAACCGGCAATCCGGATTGCCTGGAGATGGCAGCGGCCTCGAGGCCGAAATGGGTGTAAAGCCTGCGGCCGAAACCTCCTCCCATCCGGGTCATCCCAACCGAGATATTCTCTGCGGGAATACCGAGGAGTTTTGAGGCGGATGTCCGCAGGGAATTGGGGGTTTGGGTAGGGCCGAAAAGTTCTGCCTTATCCCCTGTTACATGCGCAAAGAAGTTCATAGGCTCCATGGTATTATGGGCCTGGAACGGTGCGGTATAGGTCCGCTCGATTACCCTGGAAGCGCTGGCAAAGGCCCCTTCCGGATCCCCGTCCTTGCGGCTTTCCTGTGATTCACCAGACAGGACGGCCTCTTCCAGCAGCGCGGCATGCATTCTGGAATCCTCCGGTTCACTGAGGGTTTTCCAGGAAGCCCGAACGGCTTTTTTGGCCTGCATAAGCTGCCAGGTAGTATCCCCTACCAGGGCGATCATCCTCGGAAAGGCATTGGCGCTGCTCCAGTCACCTTCTCCAAATGAAGTGTCGATGATAAACGCATCATGGACCCCATTCATGGAAAGGATTTCGTCTTTGTTGAAATCCTCAGGTTCCATACCGAAGGAAGGGGGCTGCACGATCATGGCAAGCTTCATGCCCTCACGCTGGAAATCGACCCCGAAAAGCGGTTTGCCGGTCACGACCTTTGGACCCTCCACGTTCTTCTGGTAGGTGCCTATAAGTTTAAAATCACTGGGGTCCTTGAGTGCAATTTCTTCGGGGACTTCAATTCCCACTGCTTTGGATGCGATCTCGCCATAGCCGATGCTCCGCTCTCCATTTATTTCCCGGATGATCCCATCGCTGGCACTCAGGTCGGATGCCTGAACACCCCATTCCCGGGCAGCGGCTTCGAGCAGCATCCACCTGCCTGTGGCCCCGGCAAGCCGCAAGGGCTCCCACCCCAGCATGATGGAAAGGCTGCCCCCTGCAAATTGCGGGTTCTTGAAGGCATCTGAGTCGAGCATGCCCTGTTCCACTACCACATGGTCCCAGGGGACGTCCAGTTCCTCTGCCACGATCATGGGCATGGAGGTCATAACATTCTGTCCGATCTCCGGGTTCGGAGAATAGATGGTAACAAGGCCTGTGTCTCCTATTTTGATATAGCCGTTGATTTCGAACCATTCGTTCGGGATGGCAATTTTCGGTTTCTCATCGGTCCGGGTGCAGCTCATCATCCAGTTGAATCCGATCAGCATTCCCCCTCCGGCGGCGGTGGATATTTTAAGGAACGAACGACGATTGTATTGTGTTTTTACCAGTGTCATTGCTTTTGATTTAGGATTCAGGAGTTGGCGGCTGCTTTCTTGACCGCTTCTTTGATTCTCACATAGGTGCCGCACCGGCAGATATTGCCGGACATGGCCCCTTCGATTTCTTCATCGCTGGGGTTCGGGTTGTTTTTGAGCAATGCCGCTGCAGACATGATCTGACCGGTCTGGCAGTAGCCGCACTGCACCACATCCACATCCAGCCAGGCCTGCTGAACTGGATGGTCGCCGTTCTCGGACAGCCCCTCGATAGTAGTCACTTCCTGGTTGCCCACCAT
>SBFL01000138.1 GCA_006227965.1 Bacteroidota bacterium
TTGCTTTTATCTGCATACACATTCAGGACGCTGGATGCTACCACTGCACGGGGCGTGATGAAGGTCAGTATTTTGTTGAGCACCGGGGTCCGGGCAATCTTGAAGGCAAGGGGCACGCTCGTGGATTTTATGGCGTACCCGGACGCATCTATCAGGATCAGCTTAGCCACCCTGTCCGGATGTTCCAGCGTAAAATTCCAGGCGATTTGCCCACCCAGAGAATTGCCTGCGAGGATACAGTGCCCAATATCCCGGGCTGCCAGGAATGCGGCCACAAACTGCACGTATTGTTCCATGGAGTAATTCCGGTCCGGGAAGGGACCCGTCAGTCCGAAGCCGGGCAAATCCATGCGGACCACCCTTCGGTTTTCCCTCAAAGCAGCTGCCCAGGCTTCAAAGGTATGCAGGCTGGAACCCGTTCCGTGGATCAAGACCAGCGGGAGGGAGTCCGTGGGGTTGCCTTCATCCCGGTAATGCACATCCATGCCCATTACCCGGATAAATTTAGAGGGCGCTGGGGCATAGACGGTCTTTAAATCATCCACTGACCGGTCAATATGGCCGAATAAAAGGCTTATCAGGACCACGAGCCCGGCAATACCGTACACTAAAAATCTGAGTACCTTTTTCATGGAGCGAAACCTAAGTGTTCAGGGGTCATTCCGGGAAGCCCCGGGAGGGTTCTTGTAGGGTTTATCGCAAGCAGCCAGCATGGAAAGGTTATTGGTTAAGTCAAGATAGTGAATTAATTGGAGTGCCCAGCCCCCAGGATATTCGATCCTTAAGACCATTGCCCGGAAGCATTTGGATGCTCTGGTCAGGAGATTGTGAACAAATTATTCCTATTTTTATTTGGATCCTAAACCCGGAGGTTTTCCAGACCCCTGGGAGCTGGTTACCCAGTTTAGAACACAGCTTATGAAGCGAAGGGACTTTATACAGAAGGCTTCGGGTGCCGTGGCTGCAGGGCTGGCCAATACAGAGCTGTATACCCAGGTTCACCGGAGTATGGAAAAAACACCGGGGAACACTTCTTTTGATGTGATCGTTATCGGCGAGGGAAGCATGGGGGCTTCTGCCTGTTACCACCTGTCCAAAAGGGGATACCGTGTTTTGGGACTGGAACAGTACGACATACCCCATGAACTGGGCTCCCATGCCGGACAAAGCCGCATCATCCGAAAGGCCTATGGCGAGGATTCCGGTTATGTGCCCCTTCTGGAGCGGGCGTATGAGAATTGGAAAACCCTTGAATCAGAGACGGGTTCCCAGGTTTATTTCCAGACAGGGCTCACCTATTTCGGGACCCCGGGGAATACGTTCCTGGAAACGGTCCGTAAATCGGCAAAAGCCTACCACATCCCCCTGAATGAGCTCAGTGAAGAAGACTGCCGCAAGAAGTACCCCCAATTTAGGCTCCCGGAGCATTTTCAGCGCCTTGAGGAACCCGGGGCCGGCCTGCTGACCCCGGAGCGCTGCATCCTCCTGCTGGCGGAACAGGCGCTTATGCGCGGAGCCGTGATCCGCTCGGGAGAACCCGTATTAAGCTGGGAGCATAAAGATGGAGGCGTGGTCGTTCAGACATCCAGGGAAACCTACCGCGCCGCCAAACTGGTGGTTACGGCCGGGGCCTGGACAGGTAATCTGCTTCCGGGGATGGCTTCCCGTTTGAAGGTCACACGTCAGGCGCTGGCATGGGTGCAACCCCGGGATTGGGATCTGTTCAAACTGGGAACCTTTCCGTGCTGGCTCCTGGAACACGAAGGTTACGACTTCTACGGCTTTCCCATCCTCCCCGCAGGGTCTTACGGCGGCCCACTTGGTATGAAGCTTGCCCTCCACTATCCGGGGGAAGTTGTGGACGACCCTGAAAAAGTGGATCGGAGTACCCAACAATCAGATGAGAGGGCACTGGTTGATTTTCTGAAGCGGTTTATCCCGGAAGGCTATGCCCGGATTCTTGCAGTAAAAACCTGCCTCTACACCTATTCCCCGGATACCCATTTCGTGGTGGATCACCTGGCTGGCTATGGAAAGGATGTGGTTGTGGCGGCTGGGTTCAGTGGCCACGGCTTTAAGTTTGCCAGCGTGATTGGAGAGATCCTGGCTGAACTTACCATGGAGGGAACCACCCACATGCCAGTCGGCTTTTTGAGAGCAGACCGGTTTGAACCCTGAACAGGCCCCCGAGGAGGCATGTTTTCCGGGGACGGGGAGTATATTTTGAGTAGGTGAGCATAATGTTAGACATCGATACACGGATCCCCCAATTACCAGGACTGTATCGGGTCCCTGGGTAGTAGGAGGCCGATGGGTTACCGGAAATGAACTTGGAACATTCTCTATGCAGGTTCTTTCATACTCCTCCGTAAACGGATTTCACAAAATCTCCATTCAGGAAGGCATCCGGGGGTATTTGACTTTGAAGGACGGCCCCCTTAAGGTTTGATTCCAGTAATAGCTGGGCAGCCTGTATCAATGGTGCGGCTGTAGTTGTTTGAATGGCACGCAATGTATGCTTGCCGACTAACTGGGGAAAGAGTTGTTTTGAAACCTCCCGCCTTCTCAACACACCAGAGGCGTCCTTTCCTTCTACCGCTGCATACAATACAACTTGGTCGTCTTCTACATGGGGTATTTCTTCTTCCATGACACGCTGCAGGGCCGGGATGATGTCTTCTTCATTGCTGAGGCTTTTCAGTTGGTTTGAAACCCACTCGTAGTGACCTGGATGGCGCAGCGTTCTATAATCAAGCGTGCGTACCCTGCCGGCTAATGCATCGGGCAGGTTGGCTGCCCCTCCTGAAGTTAAATCGTCCTCATATAAAACCCCGTTTATAATCAGATGTGCCTTTTGGGACAAGGAGGGCAGGGTGGTTTTTTCGAAATTACGCAGAACAATGGCATCCTTCACATATTCCGTTGCAACCCCGACAGGACTCCAGGTGAAGCAATAGAAGTGGGGGGAAACGG
>SBFL01000306.1 GCA_006227965.1 Bacteroidota bacterium
GGAGGGAACCAATAGCTGAAATACCTGATTTGGAAACCCTGGGGCTCCAGCCCTTTGAGAGGGATCCCCGCTCTGCCTTTCCCTTTCGGGGTGGCAGTACGGCCGCCCGGGACCGGCTGAATTCCTATTTCTGGGAAGAAAAGCGACTGAGTTTCTATAAAAAGACCCGCAATGGCCTTTTGGGTGCCGATTACAGTTCAAAATTCGCCCCATGGCTGTCCAATGGATCCCTTTCCGCCAGGGAGGTATACCATCAGGTCCGGAAATATGAACGGAAGGTGCTTCGCAGCCAGGACACCTACTGGTTGATCTTTGAGCTCATCTGGCGGGACTATTTCAAGTACGTTTCCCTCAGGCACGGAGACCGCATTTTCCATTTAAAGGGAATTCACGGGCAGGAGTACGCGTGGGGGCATTCGAGGGAAACCCTGCAGCGGTGGATTCACGGCGAGACCGATAACGACTTTATCAATGCGAACATGCGGGAGCTTTTGCATACCGGATGGATGAGCAACCGCGGGCGGCAAAACGCCGCCAGTTACTGGTCCAAGACCCTCGGTCAGGACTGGAGGATGGGAGCCGCCTGGTTTGAAAGTATGCTTCTCGATTATGACGTGCACAGCAACTGGGGGAACTGGATGTACAACAGCGGTGTTGGCAATGACCCCAGGGACCGCAAATTCAACCCCTCCCTACAGGCGGAACGCTACGACCCCCGGGGAAACTTCCGGCGCCTGTGGCTGCAACCCACCCTTTTCTAACTGCGACTCTATGATAAAGACACTCAGGCTTATTTTGGGAGATCAGTTACACGGTGGGCATAGCTGGTACACGACAATTCGCGCGGATGTCATTTACCTGATGGCTGAATTGCGGCAGGAAACGGACTACGTAACCCACCATATCCAAAAGGTGGTGGCATTTTTCGCCTCCATGCGCAAGTTTGCCGAATCCCTTCAGGCACAGGGCCACAATGTTCGATACTTCAGCATCAACGACCCGGACAACCCCCAGGAGCTGCCCGCCCTAATCCGGAAACTGATCCGTGAAGAAGGCATTGGGAGGTTTGAATACCAGTGGCCCGATGAGTATCGCCTCGACGCCGAGCTCAGGGAACTCTGCAACACTCTGGAAATTCCCTGCGAGGCATATGATACCGAACATTTTTACACTAGCCGGCAGGAACTTTCCGCATTTTTCCATGGGAAGAAGCAATTGCTCATGGAAAACTTCTACCGGATGATGCGGAAAAAACACGGGGTCCTCATGGCAGGAGAACATCCCTTGGGCGGACAGTGGAACTACGACGCTGAAAACCGTAAAAAATGGAAGGGAACCCCGGCTGTGCCTCCCCTGCACCGATTTGATCACGATGTTACCCGGCTTATCTCGGAAATCCGTCAGGCTGGGGTACAAACCCTGGGGAATATTGCCGCTGACAAATTCAACTGGGCCCTGACCCTTATGGAGGCCAGGACCCTGCTCGATGTTTTTTGCAGGGAACTGCTCCCATTTTTCGGGGATTATCAGGACGCGATGCATACGGACCAAAGGTTCCTGTTCCACTCCCGTCTGTCCTTTGCCCTGAACTGTAAATTAATCACGCCCCGCGAAGTCGTGCAAACGGTGGAGGACTTCTACCACCAGCACAAGGGGGAAATCCACATCTCCCAGGCAGAGGGATTCATTCGCCAAATCATGGGGTGGCGGGAATATACCCGGGGCATCTACTGGAAGGAAATGCCCGACTATGCCGAAATGAATTTCCTGGAAAACCGCCAGCCCCTGCCGGAATTTTTCTGGACAGGGAATACCCGGATGAACTGTCTTAAACACGCCATCGGCCAAAGCCTCGAGGAGGCCTACGCCCACCACATTCAGCGTTTAATGATAACGGGGAATTACGCCCTTCTTGCCCAGACCGACCCCGATGAGGTAGACCGGTGGTACCTGGGCATCTATGCAGACGCGCTTCAGTGGGTACAGCTACCCAACACCCGTGGCATGAGCCAATATGCCGATGGGGGCGTTATGGCGACTAAACCCTATGTCAGCTCTGCGAATTACATAAACAAAATGGGAAATTACTGCCAGGGGTGTTATTACAACCCCAGGGAGAAAACCGGGGAGCAGGCCTGCCCTTTCAACGCCCTGTACTGGAATTTCCTGGATGCCAAAAGGCACCTGTTATCCAACAACCCGCGCATGGGGATGATGTACCGGCTGCTGGACAAAAAAGACCCGAAAGAGCTGCAGGCACTTCGGGAACGGGCGGCAGATATAATCGCCCACCCTGATAGGTATTGAGACACCCCAGTAATTCCAAACCTCGGCTGAATAACAAAAGGCCCTTGCGAACTGGTCGGAAGAGCCTTCTTATAAATTTTTAAAATCTGGTACTAATCCAGAATACCATCCACAATGCCGTAATCGACAGATTCCTGGGCATCCATCCAGTAATCCCGATTGAAATCCTTCATGATCTTATCAAAGGGCTGCCCGCAGTTCTCTGCCAAAATGGTCGCACCGATTTCACGGGTTTTAATTATCTCCCGGGCCTGTATCTCTATGTTGGCGGCCTGTCCCTGTGCTCCGCCACTGGGCTGGTGGATCATAACCCGGGCATGGGGCTGTATGAAGCGGCGGCCCTTTTTACCCACTGACAGCAGGATGGACCCCATGGAGGCTGCGAGCCCGGTACAAATAGTGGAAACCGGACTCTTCAGAGAGGTAATTGTATCGTAAATGGCAAAGCCTGAAGTGACATACCCTCCGGGGCTGTTTATGAGCAATTGTATCTCCTTGTCGTTTTGCATATCCAGGTACAGAAGCCTGTCTATCACATGCTTGGCGGAATCATCATCTACCATGCCCCAAAGGAAAACCTTTCGTTCCTCAAGAAGTCGGGCATCAATCAGTTCCTGGACCTTACCTTTTTTTGAACTCATAGGGTGTGTTGGATTAGAGGCTAAAAATACACCTTTTTACCCATACCCCAAACCTGGCAGACCGGGAATATGGTCTGTTTCGGGCCCGTCTTAAAAAGATGGTATCTTTGCCAAAAATACCCTATGAAAAAAATGCTCTTGTACGCGGTCTCAGCCGCCTTCCTGATTATCAGCTGTAAAGAGGGTCCAAAAAATGCATCCTCCCCGAAAATGGAGGTTTCCGAAGCAAAAAACCTCCTGGAGCTCCTGGCTGACAAGCACGGGTTTGAAAACTGGAAACAGGTGGAACGGATAGGGTTCACCTTCAACGTGGACCGGGATACTTCCCACAACGAACGCTCCTGGGTCTGGGACCTCGGCAATGACCGGGTTACCCGGATTGCCGGTGGGGACACCGTGAGCTATTTACGCTCCGAAGTGGATTCCGCCCTGTCGAGGGTAGATGCGGGCTTTATCAACGACAAATACTGGTTGCTGGCGCCCTACCAGTGGGTTTGGGATCAGCAGAGTTTCACCCATGAATTTCAGGAAGATGTGGTAGCGCCCATTTCCGGGGATCCCGCATTCAAACTGACCATTACCTACGGGCAGGAAGGAGGATATACGCCCGGGGATGCGTATGACTTCTACCTCGACAGGGATTCCGTCCTGCGCGAATGGGCTTACCGCAAAGGCAACCAGCCCGAACCCTCCCTGATCTCCACGTGGGAAAGTTACGAGGATTTTAGGGGCCTCTCGATCGCCACCATGCATCAGAACGCCGAAGGGAATCTGAGGCTTTATTTTACAGGGATCCGGGTTGAGTAACTCAATCTGAGGTATTCCTGCCCAGCAGGAAGGTTGCGAGAAATACCAGGACCGCACAGGCCAACAGGACGCCGAAGGTGGTCGTCAGCCGGAAGTGCTCCCCCAGGTATCCCAAAACCGGTGGTGCCAGCAGGAACCCGGAATATCCCGTACCTGCAATAAAGGCAACCCCCTGAGAGGAATCGACCCCCTGAATATTGCCGCCGATGCGAAAAAGCTCGGGGATGATGACCGAAAAGCCCAGGCCTATCAGGGCGAATCCCAGGAGGGCCATATGGGTTTCCGTGCTGAGTACGCTCAGGTAACCGGCAATGGCGATCAGGCTGCCCATGGCTACGATGCGCACAGAACCAATCCGTGCACTGATCCCGTCCCCCAGGAACCTGCCCAGGGTCATGGTGCTGGAAAATGCGAGGAACCCGGCACCTATGAGAAACTCCGGGGCCTTGCTGATTTCCCTGAGGTAGAGGCCGCTCCAGTCCACGATAGCTCCCTCACCCCCCATGACGATGAAAGAAACCAGGCCAAGCAAAAAAAGGGGCCGGAACAATTTCAAACTGAACCCCTCCTTTTCAACCGGGGCTGCCGTAATACCGAGGTAGTGTTTCCGGAACCTCAGGTTTATTGCAAATACCATCAGGATGACCCCCAGCATATGAAAGGCCGGACTGCCAACAGGTACGATCAGAAAACTGCCGAGTCCTGCCAGGACCCCTCCAAGGCTGAAGAATCCGTGGGCAGCAGACATGAACTTCTTCCCGTCCTCCTTTTCAATCTCAGTGACCAGGGTATTCATGGCTATATCCGTCAGGCCGTTCATGGCCCCGAAAAAAAAGAGGGCCGCCATAAGGGCATAATAATTCGGGGCTATCAGCGGGAATAGGGCAAAAATACTGCATCCCACCACCCCATACCAGGTAGCCCTTCCCACTCCGAGGTAGTTTACGATTCGGGCGGCAACAGGGAATATCGTGAAGATCCCCAGGGAAAGAAAAAAGATGGCAAACCCGAGTTTGGCCTTGTCGATACCAAGGTGTTCCTTGACTGTTGGGATATAGATTGCCCAGGTCCCGAACCAGATATTCAGGCTGGCAAAGACCCAGGCGGGTGCAAAATACCGGGGGTTGGAAAGGATCAGGCGAAGTGATTTCATCGGCCAATCACGCTTTTGGGCCGCAAGATAGGTCAGAAAAAAAGAACCTGCTTCCTATCCGGAGGTCTTTTCGAGGATTCCCTGTTTAAGAATCTGTCCGAAACGGAACATGTCCGAATAAGAACAGTAAAAAGGAGCGGGAGCCAATCGAATAACATTGGGCTCCCTCCAGTCTGTGATCACCCCGTTCTTCATGAGGTAATCAAATAAGGGTTTCCCCTCCCCGTGCAAGAAAACCGACAGTTGACATCCCCGGGCCGCAGAAGGAGTGATAATCTCAAAAGTACTTTCCACCTCCCTGTCGACTTCTCGCAGGATGAATTCCAGATAGGCCACTATCCGATCCCTCTTTTCAATAAGGGCCTCCATCCCAACTTCCTCAAACAATTCAAGGGAAGCCAGGTACGGGGCCAGGGCCAGCACGGGCGCGTTGCTCAGCTGCCAGGCGTCAGCAGTTTCGATGGGGTCGAAACTGGGTTGCATCTGGAACCGGGTCTCCTTTTTAGTACCCCACCAGCCCTCAAACCGGGGAATGTTGGGATCTGAAAGGTGTTTTTCGTGGATAAAGACCCCGGAGGCATTTCCGGGGCCACTGTTCATGTACTTGTAGCTGCACCAGGAGGCAAAATCCACATCCCAGTCATGCAGATTAAGGGCCACATTCCCGGCTGCGTGTGCCAGGTCCCAGCCTACCATGGCACCGGCAGCCCTGCCTGCCCTTGTTATGGCTTCCATTTCCAGCACCTGGCCGTTGTAGTAATTGACCCCGCCCATAAGCACAAGAGCCAGTTCATCGGAATGTCGGTCAATGGCTTCCAGGATGTCCGAAGTTCTCCAGTGGTGTTCCCCAGGTCGCTTTTCGACCTCGATAAGGGACTCTGCCGGCGCATAGCCGTGAAAACGCAGCTGGCTCTGCAACATATACTGATCTGAGGGAAAAGCCTTTTCCTCGCAGAGGATCTTAAAGCGACGGCCCCGCGGGCGATAAAAAGACACCATCAGCAAATGGAGGTTCACCGTCAGGGTATTCATTACCGTGACCTCCCGCTCCCTGGCCCCCACGATCTTTGACAGGGCTGGAATGAGTCGTTCGTGGTAGTCCCACCAGGGTTTCCCGGCATAAAAATGCCCTTCCACCGCGAGTTCCTTCCAGTCCCGCATGATTTCGTCCACAAAGGCCTGTGCCCGCTTTGGCTGTAATCCGAGGGAATTTCCGGTAAAATAGACCACCGGTCTCCCGTTTACCCTTGGGAAGTGAAACGCATCCCGGTACCCCTTTAAAGGGTCCTGTTCATCCAGGCTTCGGGCGAATTCCTCGGTATTTTTAAATTCCATCTGATCCGTTTTGTCCAAAAATACTACGTACTGTCCAAAAAGCCAGCTATTCTTCCGCGGAAGGATCGTCCCTGAGGCGCATCTCGATCAGGTGGGGGATGAAGCCGGCTTTTTTATATGCCCGGATGGCCGGTTGGTTATCCGTATAGACGGTGAGGCGGATTTCAGAGAGGCCCTCCTGTCGTGCCCATTGCCTGAGTACCTGCAGAATCTGGCCGTTAATCCCGAGCCCCCGGTATTCGGGTCGTGTATACATAAAACCAAAATAGGCATAAACATCGTGATCCAGATAATGCCTGGGAGTCTTTCGGGTCGCATAACCGCAGGCGAGCAATTCCCCCTCCCGTTCCGCTACCACGAGGAACGTCCCCGGGTCGTCAATAAGCACATCAAGGTCGTAATAATGGACCGGGTCGGGCCGGATGGTAGGGTCAAAGGGGCGCTCATCCCGGATGAGCCCCTGTTCAAAGGATTTCAATGTTGGAAGATCGGCCTTAGTGGCTTCCCTGATATATACCTTCATGAAATGGGCTGTTACGCTTCCCTAAAGTAGGGATGATTTTGAAATTTTCTTACATAATTGAATTTGTGGAACAGAAGACAACAGGGTGGGATGGCTTCAACGCCTTACGGGAAAGGTTGATGGGTTATTGCAGGGAGGGGTTGTAGATTGTGATTGGGCGGGCGGGTGGGGCCCCCAAGGTGTCTTTTTGTAATTTCGCAAAAAAGACCATGCACTTTCTCTCGGAAGCCCTGGAGGCCTATATCGAAAACCACAGCGAACCGGAACCCCAACTGCTTCAGGAGCTCACCAGGGAAACCCACCTGAAAGTCCTGATGCCGCGAATGATCACCGGGCACTATCAGGGCAGGGTGCTCAGCCTCATCTCCAGGCTTGTCCGCCCTGAAAACATTCTGGAAATAGGAACCTATACGGGCTATTCGGCCCTTTGCCTTGCCGAAGGCCTGCAAGCCGGGGGGCGTTTGCATACTATCGACAAAAATGACGAACTGACGGGGATGCAACGCCGGTATTTTGACCGCAGCCCGTATGGGAAGCAAATCCTGCAACACACAGGCATGGCCCTGGATGTGCTCCCAACACTGAAGTCCGAATTCGACCTCGTTTTTATCGACGCTGACAAAAGCGAATACCCGCAATACTATGAAAAAGTGCTGCCGATGGTTCGGCCCGGAGGGCTCATTCTCTTTGACAATGTACTTTGGTCCGGGAAGGTCCTCGGCCCCGTGGACCCAAAGGACACGGCTGCACGGATCCTTTCAGAGTTCAACAATGCCCTTATGGAGGATAAAAGGGTGCGGACGGTGATGCTTCCCATTCGGGACGGCCTCACGATTTGTTCCGTGGAATGAATTTGGTCTTTTTACAGGGCAATCAAAGAATGGATTGAAGAAATACGGGGGAACAGGCTTCCTTCATCAACCCTGCTTTGCCTCATTTACGGCTGATGGTCCCACCCACATCGTCCAGGTTCTTCTTGACATCCTGAAGCTCTTTCTGGATATCCTCGGTTATGGACGTATCTATGCCCTGTTTCTCGGCGCTCTTGTGGATCTCGCGCTTGATTTCTTCCGTGGCGTCCTTCAGCTGGCGCATGCCCTTGCCAAGCCCTTTTGCGATATCCGGGATCTTATCGGCCCCAAAGACCATCACCACGATAAAGAGGATAAAGAAAATTTCCGCTCCGCTGATAAACAGAAAGTGCATTGCCATGACACAAATATACACAAGTTTCGGGCGCAAAATAAAAAGTCCCGGCGCATAGGCCGGGACTTTTCTCCCTGGGGTTTCCTTACCGGCCCTTGATGTTTTCCTTGAACTGCTGGAACTCAGAAGGTGTGTCTTCTTTAGGCCAGCTGTTGTTGGTGGTATCGATGTCTGCCGTTTCCATTTTCGGGTCCACAACGATCCCCACCAGCTCCTTTTCAGAT
>SBFL01000204.1 GCA_006227965.1 Bacteroidota bacterium
TTGAAGCCTTTCGGGAGATATGTACAGGAAGTCGTAATTGCCGAATTCCACGTTGTCCAATTTGCGGATCAGCTCCTCCTGCCTCAGTTTCCCGGAGAGGCTCATCGCCCGGATACCTCTCGAATTCAGGTCGGTAACCTGATCATCCATAAGTGCCAGCAGGGGTGAAACAACCAGGCAAAGTCCGGGAAGAAGCACCCCGGGGATCTGAAAACAAAGGGATTTTCCACCACCGGTGGGAAGCAGGGCAACCACATCTGACCCCTTCAGCACCGTTTTTATGATCTCTTCCTGAGAACCACGGAACCCGGGGTGTCCCCAGTACTGCTTCAGGACTTTTTCTGCTGAGTCATTCATTCCCATTATTTAGTCTGTCCAACATCTGCCTCAAACGTTCTTCCACCGGCCCGAAGTCAAGGGTATGCACTTCATAGGCAAAGCTCCTGTAAGTTTTATGAAGGCATTCGTGAATTTCACAAGCCTGTTCAAAGGATTCAAGGCGCTCGTCGTCCCTTGTGTATATTTCCCTCCAAGGGGGAAGGAGGAACACATGGTCATACCTGAAATCCTGGCAGGGTTCGGAGAATTCTCCGTTGTATTCCTGATTAAAATAGTCCATATACGCCACTACATCAGGAATGCCGCGGTCATAAAATACCAGCGGATCCTGTAAATCCCATGCATCATTGAACTGGTCAATCCGCCCCCGGAGGATACGCCGGTTAAAGGCTAAGGGGTCCCGGACGAATGTAAGGGGGTTCACCAGGTGGGTTCCCGGGTCTTCTTCCTTCTTGGCAGCCCAGGTCATCTCCCGGATGATTTCGTGAAAACAGGAATAGCCTCTTCTTTCAAGTTCACGGACAAGAACCGTCTTCCCGGTTCCGGGCCCTCCAGTGATTACGATGCGTTTGGTCATTCCTTAAACGTCGGTATAACAAAAGTACGGATTCCCCCGGGCACCTTCAAGCGGTATCTTTGGTGTATATTTGCATAAAAAATATGGAAAAGCAGAAATCAGACGAATTTTACAGCAGGCTGCGGGAAGAGCTTTTAAAGTCTTCCGAGTGGCCGGGAACCTACCTCTATAAATTCATCATCCCCTCAGATACAGAGAAAATCGATCAGATCGGGACCATTTTCGACAACACCGGTGCGGTTATCGAGTCCAGGAAATCCAAAAACGGAAAGTACACAAGTCTTTCGGTTACGGTACATCTGGAGAGCCCGGACCAGGTGATTGAGAAGTATATCGAAGTGGGTAAGGTAGAAGGGGTGATTTCCCTCTGATATGGTTATCTCGTTTAATTTTGGTACTTTGCACACCGGGGAAAGACCCCAAAATAAATCTTTTTAAATCAGCATTCTTCTCTCTTGAATACAGTAGAAAACCTCCAGTACAATACAGAACGCCCTCAACTGCACATTCCCGAATACGGACGTCATTTTCAGAAAATGGTTGACCATGCCTTGGGCATAGAAGACAGGGAGGAGCGAAACAGGGTGGCTCAGGCCATTATAAGCCATATGGGGAACATGCAACCCCATTTGAGGGATGTTCCCGATTTTCAGCACAAGCTCTGGGACCAGCTTTTCATCATGTCCGATTTCAAACTGGACGTGGACTCACCTTACCCAATCCCAAGCAAGGAAAAACTACAGGAACGGCCTCAGCCCCTTGAATACCCTCAGAACCATCCGAAGTATCGGTTCTATGGCAACAACATCAAACGGATGATAGACGAGGCCGTGAAATGGGATAAGGGTGACAAGCGATCCGGCCTGGAATACGCCATTGCCAACCACATGAAAAAGTGTTACCTGAACTGGAACAAGGACACTGTGGATGACAAGGTGATTTTCAACCATCTTCACGAGCTGAGCAACGGACAGATCGATCTGGCAGCCGACGGGGAAAACCTGACGGAAAGCGGCCAGTTCCTAAAACAGCGCGCGGTCCGGTCTAACCGGAGCACCCCTACTAAGAAAGGGCAGCGCCCCAACCGCGGCAAAAAGCGTCACTGATCCCATGGGAACATTTAAAATCGAGGGGGGGCACCAACTCCATGGGGAAATCACCCCCCAGGGAGCCAAAAACGAGGCCCTGCAGATTCTTTGTGCGGTACTGCTGACCGCGGAACCTGTAACCATACACAACATCCCCGACATTCTGGATGTAAACAAGCTGATCTCAATCCTGGAAGACCTGGGCGTAAAGATCCAGAAAAAAGGGAAGGGTTCTTATACTTTCCGGGCTGATGACATCAACCTGGATTACCTGCAGTCCCAGCAGTTCAAAACGGACGGCAGGGGACTTCGCGGCTCCATTATGCTCGTCGGCCCCATGCTCGGGCGCTTTGGCAGGGGATATATCCCAAAACCGGGAGGGGACAAGATTGGCCGGCGCAGGCTTGACACCCACTTTGAAGGATTTATGAAACTCGGGGCAAAATTCAGGTACAACCGGGAAGAGCATTTCTATGGGGTGGAAGCCAAAAAACTAAAAGGTACCTACATGCTTCTGGATGAAGCCTCGGTAACCGGTACTGCCAACATCATAATGGCAGCAGTGCTCGCGGAAGGTACTACCACTATCTATAATGCAGCCTGTGAGCCCTACCTGCAACAACTGTGTAACATGCTCAACAGGATGGGGGCCCGGATCTCCGGGATCGGGTCAAACCTCCTGACCATAGAGGGGGTCACCTCCCTTAAGGGGACAGATCACAGGATGTTGCCGGATATGATCGAAATCGGGAGCTGGATTGGCCTGGCCGCCATGACCCAAAGTGAACTGACCATCAAAGATGTCAGCTGGGAAAACCTGGGCCAGATTCCCTCGGTCTTCGCCAAGCTGGGCATACGTATGAAACGCAAAGGGGATGACATCTATATCCCTGCCCATATAAAAGGATACGAGATCCAGAATTTTATAGACGGCTCCATACT
>SBFL01000247.1 GCA_006227965.1 Bacteroidota bacterium
GTGATTTCCTGTTCGTATTTCCAGAGGAGCTTCCCCGTGCGTCCATCACTGATCTTGATACCGATCCGCCCGTAATCTGCATCTCCCAGGATATAGTCGAGGAAACTGAAGTCCGAGGGGACCCCGTCGGAAAGAAGGACATTTACATCCAGGTTCCCGCTCACAATGCCATCTACCTGCAGGATTTCAGCCAGCTCCCGGATCGTGTAGCGGTCGATATTCTCAAACGAGATGTCGTTACGCGCCAGCAGCGCATTGGTATCCTCGCTGTTCTGAAAGGAAACGGTGAATTTTTTCTTTTTCTTCCCCCTCCCGAAATACGTTTCCAGGGCATCCTGAACTGCGTAGCCTTCCTTTTCTTCCAGGCGTCTGAGCTCTTTTTGAGGAAGTTTTTCCCCTAGGTCCAGGTGTGTAAAAAAAGGAAGGATGGCAAGCACCCTGTGGTCTGTGCTCAGTTCGTCAAAGTGGCTGCTCTGATAGATGTTCTTTTGTGCTGAAATGACCCCAAGAGTCATCAGGAAGAAGATCAGGAACATTTTTCTTGCGTTGGGTTGCCTCACTGCATATATGGGTTTTGCCACTTCCGGGCGGGGTTAAAAATAGGAAAAAACCAAGGGAGGGACTGCTAAAAAGTTCCCAATTCTAAGGGAGATACCCCGGGTCACCTTCTGAAAAATTCAGTGCGGTAGGTAGTGGTATTACCCACGTTATCAGTTACTTCCACCTCCAGTTCACACTGGCGTTCACTGAGGATGCGGTCGTCAAAATTATAGGTAAGGGTTTGGGATTTTGGCTCGTATTCCATCAGGATCCAGCGGCCGTTCAACTTCCCGGAATAGCTTTCAATACCACTCACGTCATCGGAAATCCGGAGGCTTAGGTACCTGTAGTTGGTCAACCACTGTTTTTCTTTGAAGTTCCTGGGGCTCACCTTTGGAGGGACTGTATCCAGTGCAAGGGTATAGCGCCCCAGATCCCGGCTTCTGGTGGTAAAGGTATCCCCGCGCCGGTAGGTTTGCTGAAACTGGGGGCGGTCTTCTTCGTCCAGCCTGGCGATGAAATACTTGCTTCGCTCGGCCGGGGCCAGGTGGGAAGCATCGTATGACAGGGTAAAATTCAGATGCATGGCCAGTGAGGGTTCGTGAAGTTTTACCGACAGAGAATCCGAGGCCAGCTCCAGAAAGGTATCCTGGTAAAAGCAACCGGCGGGAAAGTAAACCTGAGCCTTACCAAGTTTAAAGCTGCTGGGTTTGTCTGCCTGTACAAAATAGGGGGTCTTTTCAACCGCTGCGGATTCCAGAACCGGGAGCTGCTTACCCTCTACCGGGATTCGAAGCACGGTTTGGTTCCCGGCCAGGTCGGAAACGCGCAATTCCACCTGATAGCCATCGCCTGGGCGTACGCGGATCTTACCCTCATTGTAAAGCGTGCTGTAAAGGCTTAGCCGGTTGCCGGGAGTGCGAAAGAGTTTTTGTATCCGGCTTTTATAACGCGCATAATGGGGGTAATCGATCAGGGTATTGATGTAGCGTGTTTCTCCAAAGGAAAATACATCGAAATCCATATCGGTATAGGTCTTCCCATTTACCTCCTGCACCACGCGATATATCCCGTTCTTATTTGCGGCCAAATCCTGCCTGTCATAGGCTTCAATCCCAAAGCCGATCAGTCCCGAGGCTGCGACAGGCTCAGCCAGATAGGTTCCGTCCGCCTGCAGTCTGAACCCGATTTCAGTCCGTTTCCGACTTTGGTTTACCTGAGCGCTGTCAGACAGGGGATAGGCAAATAGGCCCGCAATGTTTGGGTTGGTGGCGTCTCTTACTGAAAGGCCGTATAGCAATGGGTTTGTAGGCTTTTCATCCAGGCTGTTTCTGATTTCGAAATGCAGGTGGGGCCCCGAGGAACCGCCCGTATTGCCGGAGAAGGCCACGGTATCTCCTTTCGATACGGTCAGTTCCCCGAAGTCGGGAAAAACCTCAATCTCATAACTCTGG
Organism: Bacteroidota bacterium; assembly: GCA_006227965.1. Classification (GTDB taxonomy): domain Bacteria; phylum Bacteroidota; class Bacteroidia; order Flavobacteriales; family Flavobacteriaceae; genus Robiginitalea. Next base: position 1,995 of record SBFL01000247.1, read on the forward strand.
TTCTGGTATTGCAGGCTTTTTACGTAGGCCTCGATTTCTGGTCCGAATTTCTGAAGGTGGGCATAAACGGAGGTGTACCCGTTCGGATGCGCTATGTAGAGCGCCTTTCCATAACCCCAATGGCTTATTTTAATACGGCTGACCGTGCCTTTCTCCACGGCGTGGACGGGAAGGCCCTGACGCTGCTGTGTCTTGATGTCAATCCCCGAATGGAAGTGATTGGACCTTAGCTCCCCGAAAGTCCCGGACAGGATCAGCGGAATATCCAGAGGGGACCGGAAATTGGTTTCGGGACCTGCGTACTGCCCCCTGATCCATATACTGCAGCACAACGCGACGAATATCCACCCCTTTTTTATCATAGCTCAGAATTAGTGCGAAATTAATGATTCGCAGCGCAACTCAAAAACAGGAACCGGATGCTTTTCAGTGAAAAAATGTCGCATACATACCACAGGGATGGGCATTCCCGGATTAAAAAAAAATTATTGTGAAGTCCCGCCCGGAATGTTACCTTTGTGTAAATACATCGTTGTGAGCCAATGAGTGAATTGGTTGAAATCGTAGACTCCCTTGAAAACAAAATCAGCAAATTGCTGCACAAAATGGAGTTATTGCAGCAGAGCAAGCTGAATTTGGAAAGTGAAATGGAATCGCTCCGAAGCGACTACGAGGCAGCCCAAAGAACCGTTGAAGAATGGGAGGAAAAATACAAATCCCTGAAGCTGGCAAACACGATGTTGGGCAGTGAAACCAATAAAACAGAAGCCAAGCTCAAAATAAATCAGTTGATCAGGGAATTGGACCATTGCATTGTCCAGCTCTCTGAATGACATCTCAGTTCAGAATGACCGAAAAGCTAAAGATCAAATTGTCGATTGCGGACCGATTATATCCGCTGACCATTGATCCCTCCCAGGAGGAAGGCTTGCGGAAAGCGGCCAAGAC
>SBFL01000424.1 GCA_006227965.1 Bacteroidota bacterium
TCCTGAAGAGTTCCTGGTATTCGGGGTATTCCTCAAAGGCAGCAAACCGCGAACTTTTTAAATGGCTGTAAACGGTCAGGCGATGGCCCTGTTCAAAGAAAGTTTCATTCAGGGCGTTCAGGAACCCATTTATATCGTTTTGCACATAGAAACAGTGCAGGGGATAAAACCTTTGAGCCCACATAATACGCCTATCATGTGCTTTGTAGTAGGAACACAAAAAGTCTGCAAAAAATGATGCTTTTTCACTTACAGCTTCTTTTCTCAGGGCTTCGATATAGCCTTTAATCGGGGCAATATCCGAAGGTTGCATGCTTTCGATGGTAAAATTCCCGGATTCAATATCCTCATACAATTCGGAAAAATGCCGGAGTAGGATTTCCCTTGCTTTTTGAAAATCCCCCTGCAAATAATAAACCCTTGCCAGGTTGGAATACCCCTCCCTTTCATCCAGTCCCTTGTCTTCCATCCAGATCCTGGTCAGGTCCAGCGCGTCTTTGTACCGTTTTTCGATGATACTTATCTGAAATGCCGGTTCATAGGTGTAGATCGGATTGTCCGGGAATCTTATTTGATTTATCTGGGCGAATTTCTTTGCCATCGGCACTAAATCCAGATCCAGGGCCAGGAGTCTTCCCCAGTACAAAAAACCATACGTAAACGGCTGTTCTTTCAAAGCCTCATTTATCACCCTGAACGCAGACAGGTAATCTCCGCCCGGTTGGTCTGCCAGCATAAGGGCTTTAAAATAAATGGATCCCCGGCTTGGGATTTCTTTTGAAGCTTGTTCAAGGATGATCCCGTAGGCTTTTTCCCGCTTGTTCCATTTCCAAAACAAATCCCTGGCATAGACATTATTGTACAGGGAGTTTAACGGGTCCAGTGCCAGGGCGTTTTCCAGATACGTATGGGCAGAATAATACTTCCCGATACTCCTGAGCGCCTGGTACAGCCTGTAGGAACTCCGGTGATTGCTGGGGTTGTTCTCAAGTACCCGTCGAAACGCAGCAATAATTTCAGAGGAGTCCCTTAACAGGTTTGCATGTTTATAATCAAAATCCGCCTTGGCCAACAGCACCTCGGGGCTTTCAGGGTTCAATTCAAGCGCCCTGCCCAGGTATTTATCCATCATCCTGTCCCGGTCCTCACGGTTTAAACTGCCGTAATAATGCCACTGGCCATATAAAAATGAAAGCTCCGCATAGGCTTCGGCAAAATGGGGATCCAATTCCACTGCCCTATCAAGCAACCGAATGGCCTGGGTAATCGAATCTTCATACCGCACTTCGCCTTTTTTAACAGCTCTGAGGTATAGATCTAATGCCTCAATATTGGCTGTTCTACTTTGCCTGATCAAATCCTCTACTCCCTGAGGCAAGGATCGTTTCAATTTAGTGGCGACTTTATTGGAAATTTCCTCCTGCATTTCAAAAATCGCCTCAGAATCTTCCTCGAATGATTCAGACCAAAGCTGAATTCCCGTTTTCGCATCTATTAGTTTAACCGAAGCCTTAAGTTGATTTCCCTGGTTAGAAAGAGACCCGTCCACCAGATAATCCACCCCCAGTCTTTTGCCAATTTTTGAACATTCCTCACTCTTGTCAACCTGAAAGGAAGAGGAAGCCGTAACCACCTTTAACATGCTCAGGTTGCTCAGGGAATTGAGGACTTCGTCTGCCAGGGCATGTGCCATATAGGTTTGGGTAGAGTCAGCACCTAAATAATCGAATTTGAGCACGGCCAGGGATTTTTCTCCCTCAGGGGTATTGCTTCCCCCCATTCCGGAAATCCCAATAACCGCAACCAGAATGGCCAGAGCCCCCAAAATCAATGGAAGCAAGATTTTTCGGGACCTGGAAGGTTTCGATGGGGCTACAACTGCTGAAGTATGCCCGTTCTGTTCCGCCGTGCTGGGGGAGTACCCGTAATATTCCTTAAAGCAGGTGGAAAAATAGGTCGGGCTGTTGAAGCCCACCATATAAGCGATTTCGGTAATCGGGTATTGATCCGACCTGAGGAGCTCCAGGGATCGCTCCAGGCGGATCTCCCTGATAAACTGGCTGGCGGATTTCTGCTCCTCATTTTTGATCCTCCGGTACAATTCGGAACGGCTTATACCCAGTTCTTCCGCAAGCGCAGAAACCCCGAACTGGGGGTTCAACAGATTGTCCAGAACAACCAGACGGGCCCTGGATATGAAACCGTTGGAAGGCATAACACTTAGACTAATGGGGGCTTACCCTTAAATATAGGATTTTTAAAAAAAAGTTGAAAACAGCTGTTTCCATAAAAAAGCACGCATACAAAATCTCCTGCAATCCCCTGTTGGCGGGATTTTCCCACATTGGATATAGGATTCGAAACATAATTGAAAGCTTTAAATTTTTTTTTAAGGTGTCCGTATCATGGGTGAAATGAGGTCTTGAAGGGAATGGTGAACTTCATGTTACGAGTTATCTAACAATTGACCTAACCGATACGAACCTTCCGCCCCAGATACGTCGTATCCCTTAAATCAGCGCATTATGCCAACTACCTTAAGGGGCTTTGTTACGGTTGTATTCCTCTTTTCAATCAACCTGTTCTTCGCCCAGCAGAAAACGATTAGTGGGACGGTGACCGATAACTTCGATCAGCCGTTACCAGGAGCCAACATTGTGGTGCAGGGTACTACCAGAGGTACCACAGCCAATTTTGAAGGCTATTATAAAATCCGGGCCTCCGAAGGGGAAACCCTTGCGATAAGCTATATAGGGTATCTCACCCAGACCCTGGTCATTGGCCCCGGCTTTACCTTCGATGTATCCCTGGAACCGGGAAACAACCTGGACGAAGTGATCGTAGTCGGCTACGGGACCACCACCCGCCGGGAGCTTACCGATAACATTACCTCTGTGGGGGCCGAGCAAATCAAAGAAATTCCCGTGCCCTCCATACAGGGG
>SBFL01000426.1 GCA_006227965.1 Bacteroidota bacterium
GAAGTATCCGGTAATACCTCTTACAGCCCCTGATATCACTGCGCTGTCAAAACCCAGCAAAAAGCCTCCCAAAGCCACAATAAGGCTTATGAAGACCGTATAGGACTTGTTCATTTTAACGACGGTGGTGGTTTCCAAAATGATGCGAGTTGGTTGTCAGTTGGTTTTGGTTCTAAATCACGGGGATTTTCCCGAATGTGTTCAAACAGATGCGATTCCCCCCGTTGCAATGAGGAAGGGAATCGCATGTTTTAAGGTCAGGAAGGTACATAATTTTTCACTGGTACACCCGGATGTAGTCCACCTCCATACTCGACTCGGTAAAGGCAGGGTTAATCTCACCACCGAAATTACCACCCATGGCCACGTTGAGGATCATAAAGAAATCCTTGTTAAAGGGAAGGCTGCCATTGTTTTCCAGGGTGCCGAATTCCTCACCGTCCACACTGAAGGTAATTGCGTCCTGCGTCCACTGCAGGCCATAGACGTGGAAGTTGTCCGAGACCCCCTCTACCACCGTAGTAACGCTGCGGGAATCTCCGGCAAAATTATTGGGGTCGTGGGTGGAACCATAGATGGTATTCTGCTGGTTGCCCACGTGCTCCATGATATCGATCTCCCCGGCGGCGGGCCATGTATTTGTCTCGAAATCGGCTCCCAGCATCCAGATGGCCGGCCAGGTACCTCCTCCGGCAGGGAGTTTGGCCCGGACTTCCACCTTCCCGTACTGGAATTCGAATTTCTGATAGGACTGGATCCTGGCAGAGGTATAGGAACTCCCTCCAAACTCCTCAGCCCGGGCGGTGATTTTGAGAAAACCATCCTCCACGATGATATTTTCTGGCCGGTCCGTGTAGAACTGGGACTCGTTGTTCCCCCAGCCGTTGTCTCCGGTACCCAGGTCGTAGTTCCAGACTGAAGCATCCGGGGCCCCGTCTACCTCGAATTCCTCTTCGAAGACCAGGGTGTCGAAATCATTGCCGGGGGAGTCTCCCGGAGGGGTAGCAGTAAACTTAAGGTACCAGGCCAGAACCGGATTCACCCCGTCCAGAGAGCGCACATAAAGATTGTTCTCCGTTATGGAAAGGATTTCATAGGAGAATGCCCCGTTGTAATACATCAGGAAACCGCCTCCGGACAAATTCATGACTGTGCCCGTTGTTTCCGAGGGCGGTAGGTCATCTTCAGAAGGCCCCAAATTCACTACGGTTTGCCCGCTTGTGTCGAATTCGAGGCAAATATCCCCTCCGCTTCCGGGTCCGCCTCCGGCGGCAGAGTTCGCTCCGTTGAAAAAGGTGGCACCCTTGTTGTCCAGCTCAAAGATGATCTGTCCGCTGCTATTGAGCGAAAAGGTCATTTCATCATCACAGAAACAGCTGGAATTGGGGTTATTACAGAAGAGGTTGGGTTCCGCCCTGAATTCGGTAGGAAACCAGTACAAATCAGGCCGAAGTTCTTTTGTAAGCCCCACGCCCAGATGGGCCGGTTGGGCCACGTCCAGGTACCAGGTCTTGCTGGACCCCCCCGTGAGGAGTTGCAGGGTTTCGGGGTCGGAGAAATCGCTCTGAACCTCAACCTCCAGGAACGTTGAACTGCTCAGGCCCCCGATTCCGGTAGCCGTCACTGTGACCTGATAGGTATTGAGGCCTGTTTTGGTAAACCTCTTGGTTACGGGCTCGCCATTGGAAAGGGCTGTGGTACCGTCACTGAAAAAGTATTTGTAGTTCAGTGCATTGTCGGCAGAGGCCGAGAATATCACGATTCCGGAGCCATCCTGGCTTATCTCGCTGTTCACCACAAGGTTGGTCGGGGTTACAGGGGCAGTCAGGTCCGGTTCCTCTTCCTGGCAGGCCGCCAGGCTGAGGAAGATCAGCAAGAAGCCCCATAGTATTTTGGTCGAATTCATAATGTACTGCTCAATAAGTTATTCCTAATTATGGAAATACACGTTGTCTATGTAGAAATCGAAGGTACCCGTGGGCAACCCGGAGAAAATCAATTGCTGTATGGAACTGATGGCCGTCATCCCTCCGTCTACAAACTGAGACATCGGTATATCCAAGGATACCCATTCGCCCTGGGCAATGCCTTCAAAAGCAATTTCAGCCTCTGTGCCAGTTGCTCCTCCAAGATCAACCAACTTAACCCTGAAGGTGGTAGCATTCGGTGTCCATATATCCACATGGAAAAAGGCCATGTTGGTGGCGTCCACCGGATCCCCGTAAAACTCAACTCCCACAAAATCAGCGTCAATATATTCCTTGGTGTTATTGCCATCGACCTGAATATCCGTAAGGGTACTGGTGCTCCAATCGGACCTCCATGAAGATACCGCAACATCCTGAGTAAAGACATCGCTGTACATATTGATCACATCTACCTGTGCTTCCGTCGGATCAGGAGCAGCCGTTTGTGGTGAGGTTGGTGGCACTTTATAGAAATATACATTGTCAACATAGAAATCGAAAGTTCCCGTGGGCAAGCCTGAAAAAATGAGCTGCTGAATGGAATTTACGGCGCTCATTCCCGCATTTACAAAATCCTCCATGGGAATATCGAGGGAAACCCACTCGCCCTGGGCGATACCCTCAAAGGCAATTTCACCCTCTGTGGCAGATGCTCCTCCAAGATCGACCAGCTTAACCCTGAAGGTAGTCGCATTGGGGGTCCACACATCCACATGGAAGAAATCCATGGCAGTGGCATCCACTGCGGATCCATAGAATTCCACCCCTACAAAATCGGCATCGATATATTCCTTGGTATCATTACCATTTATCTGGATATCAGTAAGCGTACTGGTACTCCAATCGGATCTCCAGGAGCTTACTGCCACGTCCTGTGTATATACATTACTAAACATATTGATTACATTAGCCTGGGCCTGGATAGGATCCGGGGCGGCCTGGGTTGGTGAGGTCTCACCTCCTCC
>SBFL01000370.1 GCA_006227965.1 Bacteroidota bacterium
AGCTGCATACTCCAGGAGGTTTTTTTATCCCTGTTTTCGATGGGCTTGCGATCCAGTGAGGGTGTGGTTTCGATCAGGTTCAGCAGACTGTCGGCCAGGTGAAACCTTTTATTCCGGTCTACTCCAAAGGCCCCCAGAACAGTACCTATGGCATTTACTTCGAAGTTGTAGTATCCCTCATCACCGCCCAGGGCCAGAAAAAATTCCACGCAACTATCCTCCCATACGGGAGAATTGAATTCTGTATTAACTGCCCGGACCTGGGGCTCCTCCACCCGGTAACACAGGTAGACGGAGCTCTCATTATGCCTGATGGAGAAACTGGCTTGAACCTCTGGAGCTTCAACCCAGTTCTGATTCGAAATAGAGTGTTCTCCTTCTGTCGGAAAACGACTCATACCTGTGATCCTTTCAACTATCATAGCGAAATCATGCAAGTTTACCAATGATCCGTTTCAAATCTTCCATTTTAGCTTCACCGTCCTGCGTCAGCTTCAGCTGTGCCCTGGTCCTCACCAGGTTATGTGTCTCATCCTTAATTTTGTAGTATACATCTCCGTCCAGGTAATCCATCAGAAAACGGACCGACTGCATATAGGGGAACAGCAGGGCTGCATACACCAGCGCATCCTTTTCGGTTTCCGACAGGATATCACGGGTGGAATCAAGGAACCCTGATGCAAAGGCTTCAAAAAGATCCAGGTCCATACTCACCCGGTCCAGGTCGGCATCATCCTCCTCGCCGGTATTGGTCAAAGTCCGGATCCCATCTCCGAAATCGGAAGTCACATAACCGGGCTGGATGGTATCCAGGTCTATCACGCACAGACCTTTTTTGTGCTGGTCAAAAAGTACATTACTGATCTTGGTATCGTTGTGGGTGACCCTAAGCGGAATCTCACCCCTTTCACCAAGCTCGTGAATGGTAAGCATCATTTTTGCACGTGATTCCACGTACTCAACCTCCTTTTTCACTTCTTTCAGTCGTCCGGCTGCATCTTTGCGGATACTTTCCCTCAGCTGGGTGAGCCTCCACTGCATGTTATGGAAATCGGGAATAACGGTTCCGACTTTTCCTGCGTCCAGGTCATTCAGCATGGAGGTAAAGGCCCCAAAGGTCCTGGCCCCTTCGTAGGCGATGGCTGTATCGGTAGTGCTTTCGAAAACCAGGTGGTCCTCAATGAATCGAAGTACCCTCCAGAAATTGCCCTCCGGATCCTTAAAATAGGAGAGTCCGTCTTTTGCCGGGATAATGGTCAGGCTGCGCCGATCAACCTCATCCGGATAATCATTCCGGATCTTGGCCTTCACATGATCTGTTACGAGAACCATGTTTTGCATGAGCAGCGGGACGTCCTTGAAAACATAATGATTGACCCTTTGCAACAGGTAATCCGGGTGGTCCCCGGAATTGTTCGGGAGGCGATAACTGTCATTGATATGTCCCCCGGCGTGTACCTCGACTTTGCCCATCGAACCATGAAGGGCAAATTGGGCAGCTATTTCATCAACTGTCATGGCCTAGCTCATTTGGGAGATACAAAGGGCTGCGGCTCCGTAAAGTCCGGCATTGTCCAGTTCCGCCCGGACCAGGTCCACCTTTTTACTGATCATGGGGGCAAGAAATTTAGTATCCAGGTCTTCACGAAGCGTCTTTTCAATGAGATCCCAGGAGTTGGCCACCGATCCGCCAATCACAAATGCTTCGGGAGCAAGCACATAGGTCACCATCCTCAGAAGCTCGCCAATGTTATGCGCAAGTTCGTCAAATACGGCCAGGGCTTCCTGATCGCCGGATTTGGCTTTCTTGTACAGTTCAGTGCCGGTGGTCTGGTACTTGTTCTTAAACAGAGCTGCACTGCATATATCTTCCGAGATGCCTCCATGGAAAGGAACGCATCCCAGCTCTCCGGCTCCACCCATAAGACCAGTATGGATCTTCCGGTCAAGGATGATGCCTCCACCCAGACCTGTTCCAAGCGTCACACCCACAAGGTTATTATAGTTCTTTCCTGCACCGTAATAGGTCTCGCCCAGGGCAAAGCAGTTGGCGTCATTGTTCTGGAATGCGGGCATATTAAATCTTTCTGCCACCCTTGGTTTGATGGCAAATCCGTTAAATGACGGAATATTATTGATTTGAAGGATCTCTCCGCTTTCCACATTCATGAAACCGGGCATCCCGATCCCGATGCCTACCACCTCATCGGTTTTAACCAGTTCGATGGCCTCGTAAAGGGACTCCATGATTTGCTCTGCAGGCCGGTCAGCACCTGTGCTTACCTCCTTCTTTTCCAGCATTTCATTTTCTGAGAACCTGGCCGCCACGATGGAGGTTCCCCCGATATCTACACCGATATAAAGTTTGCTCATAGTTATTTTGTTCTGATTTTATGTCCGGAAACAGCAAAGTATAAGATAAAGACGTAACAGGGTGCCATCACCCAGTAGGCGGTCTGGTAATTGGCCACCACAGCCACTTCGGTGGTCTTAACCGCATCCACAATAACCCCGAAAACCAGTGGAATTACGGCTCCGCCGAAGATGGCCATCACCAGGAGCGATGCGCCTGCCTTGGTAAACTTGCCAAGGTCTTTCATGGCCAGGGGCCAGATGGCGGGCCACATTAATGAGTTGGCGAAACTGGCCAGCAAAAGGGCGTAGAAGGCAAATTTTGCCGGCAGGTAGATCAGTAAAAGTGTTGCTACGATTCCCAGGACTGCGAAGGCGATCAATGCTTTTTGCTGGGAGATGAGCCTCGGAATTGCCAGTACACCGAAAATATAACCTGCGACCAGTCCCAGGGTAACGAATTTGGAGTATCCTTCCAGGTTTGGAACATCCCCGAAGGTAGCTCTGGCAAAATCAATGATGGAAGCCATGGGCAGGGTTTCGATTCCCACATACACGAAAAGAGCAAATAC
>SBFL01000160.1 GCA_006227965.1 Bacteroidota bacterium
GCTTTCACAACGCTTCTGATCGCATTTACACCACTTCGGGAGTACATTCCCGGATACTCCTCAACAGCCCTAAAACGGCAGGCGACAGAGCTCACCTACAAGACGGACTCCCTGGTTAACGCCCTGGAATACACCAATCGGTATTTAGAAAATGTGCGAAAAGTGCTGCGGGGCGATATAGAAACGGCCCAGATGAATCCGGATTCAGTCTTTGAAAGCATAAAACTGGATCCCTCTCAGGTGGATTTAAGCCCGATACGGGAAGATAGTGTGCTTCGGGCCGAAGTGGCGCTTGAAGACAAGTACAATTTGTTTGAGCAGCCTACTTTTGACGGGAGCGTGCTCTTGTATACACCCTTGTCAGGAACGATCTCCCAGGCCTATGAGCCCGATGACAGACATTTTGCCATAGACATTGTTGCCCCCCGGGATACCCCGGTCAAGGCTGTGGCCAATGGCAGGGTTATTTTTTCCGAATGGACGGCCGCTACCGGATATGTGGTGATTCTGGAGCATCAGCAGGATATGATTTCCGTCTACAAGCACAATGGCTCCCTTACCAAAGAGCAGGGTGCCATGGTACGTGCCGGGGAAGTGATCGCCACAGTGGGCAATACCGGGGAGCTCACCACAGGGCCGCACCTGCATTTCGAGCTCTGGAAGAATGGAAACCCGGTAAACCCAATGAATTATATTGACTTTAAATAGGAATGGCGTCTGTAAAGGCACTTGCTGCACGTGTTTTCGCCTGGAATGTCCACCGGAAATCCTCCAAGTGGATTGAGAACCCGGTTGCTTCCCAGCAACGGACTTTTGAAAACCTGATAAAACAGGCCGGTCAAACGAGGTTTGGAAAGGATCATGATTTCGAGAAAATAAATAGTCATGCCGACTTTACGCGTCTTGTACCGGTCCGCGATTACGAAGCGTTAAAGCCCTATATCGAGCAAATCCTGGAGGGAGAATCTGATGTGCTCTGGCCTGGAAAACCCCTTTATTTTGCCAAGACTTCCGGGACCACCTCTGGGGCGAAGTATATTCCGATAACCCGCCCTTCCATAAAGGCGCAGGTGAGAGCTTCCCGCAATGCCATTTTGAATTATATCCACAAAACCGGGAACGCTGCTTTTGTGGATGGCAAAATGATCTTTCTCCAGGGAAGTCCTGTTCTCAGTGAAAAGAATGGGATCAAAACGGGCCGACTCTCAGGAATCTCAGCACATTACGTGCCAGGGTATCTGCAAAAAAACAGACTGCCCAGCTGGGAAACCAACTGCATTGAGGACTGGGAGACCAAGGTCGACAAAATCATCGATGAAACGATCGACCAGGACATGACTGTGATTGCCGGAATTCCCTCCTGGGTACAGATGTATTTTGAGAAATTAAGGGAGCGAAGCGGAAAAGCGGTGGGCGAATTGTTTCCAAACCTCCAGTTGTTTATCTATGGGGGTGTAAATTACGAGCCCTATCGGAACAAATTCGAGAATTTGATCGGCCGGAAGGTGGACAGTATTGAATTGTTTCCCGCAAGTGAAGGCTTTTTCGCCTATCAGGATGAACCCAAACAGCGCGGGCTGTTACTGCTGCTCGATGCCGGGATTTTTTATGAATTCATAAAGGCAGATGAATTCTTTGAGCCAGATGCCAAAAGGCATACCATAGGCGAGGTGGCGTTAGGCGTCAATTATGCAATGGTGCTCTCCACAAACGCCGGTCTCTGGGGTTATAATTTGGGGGACACCGTTCTGTTTGTCTCCCTGGCCCCCTACCGGGTAATTGTAAGCGGCAGGATCAAACACTTTATCTCAGCCTTCGGGGAACACGTCATCGCCAAAGAGGTGGAATACGCCATGGAGGAGGCCCTCAGAAAGACCGGGGCACGGGTCAATGAGTTTACGGTGGCCCCTCAGATCACACCGGGGGACGGGATTTTGCCCTACCACGAGTGGTTGGTGGAATTCGAAAAAGAACCTGAAGACGAAGCCCGGTTTAAGGATATCCTGGACAAGAGCCTTCAGGAGCAAAACAGCTATTACTTCGACCTGATTGATGGTCACATCCTGCAACCCCTGAAGCTCACCCGAATCCGCACTGGTGGTTTTCAGGCGTACATGAAGTCTGTGGGCAAATTGGGAGGCCAGAACAAAATTCAGCGCCTGGCCAACGACAGAACCCTGGCAGATGCGCTCCTGGACTTTCAGGTTTGATCAAAGCAATTCGTTAACATCAAAGGACCTCAGGCCTGATAAGGCCCGTCTTTGACACCTGCGCCAAACAGAAATTAAAACGTATTTTTGCGTGAACTTCCTTTCCATGGAGACAACCAGAGCTCAGGAATCGACCAACGCCATTGAGCGCATGTATATTACCATGCGCCACCTATTCAACCGCGGTTTTTACAAGCCTATGGGGGTCTCAGGCGAAACCCTGCGCAATGCCCTGCTGCAATTACGCCCTGAGATCTACGGCACCATAGCAGAAGACAAGGCTGAGCTGGACGGTCTGGTATACGTATTGGAGCGGCTGCCGGAAGGGATAGAGCAGTGCAAATACATCAACCTGACAGCGGATGAGGGCTACTCCGACTCCCATTTCAGACCGATCGTGCCGCCCAAAAGGCGGCGCAATTGTTACAGGATTGATCCAGAGCAGATGAATATTGAGATTACCCGGGGCCGTTCTGATATATACGACATCCTGAGCCACCTGACCTTCCTTTTCGTAGAGTCCAATAAGATCGGGAAGAAGGTCCTGATAGAGGACACTCACAAAACGATTCGGGACTGGCAGAAACTTGAGGCGTCGGTTCAAAAAAGCAAATTGACCCAGTCTGAACGGGAAGTGGCCCTGATTCACACCGCCAACATCCTGGGCCGGACCTTTGTAGAGGTAAAGTCCATTTATGAAAAACTAGCCACCA
>SBFL01000412.1 GCA_006227965.1 Bacteroidota bacterium
ACTGCTGTAGTGCCACAACCAGAACTAGCATGGTATGACTTTTCCTGGGGCGATTTGCGGGCGTCAGAGGCAGCGGAGGCGCCTGAAGGCCCGGATATAGAACTTATGCAGGTAGAGGCCTGGTACTGTCCGCAAATACCTGTAGGGCACGGGCCCGGCGAATACTGGGGGCTGCCGGGGCTTATCCTGGAGGTAAGTGCCGGCAATACGACCATACTGTGTTCCAGGATCGTTATGAACCCGAAGGAGGAACTGAAAATCGAAGCCCCGGATAAAGGCAACGAAATCACCAAGATGGACTACCGCGCCACCGTACATGAGAAAATGCGGGAGATGAGGGACAACAGGGGTAGGAGGCGAAGCTAGGCCTGAGAATCCACATCCCTGAAAAGCCCCCACACGCACATGTCCGTCAAATACCTTTTACTTTTTGCGCTACTTCTGGTATCAGGGGTGGGAGGTGCGCAGGTGCGCCTCGAGGGAGTGGTCCGCGACAGCCTGGACCAGCCCCTTGAATCGGCCAATGTGATTGCCATAGACCAGCAGACCAGCGCCCTTGAAGCCTATGCTATCACTGATTCAGAAGGCAGGTTCACCCTGGAATTGGGTGAAAATGAAACATTTGAAATTCAGATCAGTTACGTGGGCATGAAGACCCTGAAGGAGCGGATCTCTACAGGGGACGGCAACCTCAATAAAGAATACGTCCTTCAGCCGGATAATGTCCTTGAGGGTGTGGAGCTCGTCTACGAAATGCCCGTCACTGTAAGGGGTGACACGCTGATTTACAACGCCGACTCCTTTCAGAACGGTTCAGAACGAAAGTTGGAGGACATCCTGGAAAAATTGCCGGGGGTGGAAATCAATGAGGACGGGCAGATAGAGGTAGAAGGCAAAGTGGTCAACAAGCTGATGGTCAACGGCAAGGATTTCTTTGACGGGGATACCAAAATAGCTTCCAAGAATATCCCCTCCAAGGCTGTGGACAAAATACAGGTGCTGCGGAATTATTCCGAGGTGGGGCAGCTGCGAGGGGTGAGAAACAACCAGGACAACGTGGCCCTGAACATAAAACTGAAAGAAGGAAAGGAATCCTTCTGGTTTGGGAATATTACCGGAGGGGCGGGCTTCTCCCCCGACAATGAACTCTATGTCTTGCAGCCCAAGCTGTTCTATTACAGCCCCAAATACAGCCTCAATTTCATAGGGGATTTCAACAATACCGGGGAACTGGTTCTGACCCGCAGGGATATCCGCAATTTCTCCGGGGGCTTCAGGGTACCCAGCCAGAGCAGCGGTACAAACCTGAACCTCGGCGACAACAGCCTTAATTTCCTCACCACACAGGATAATGCCCTTGAAATAGAAAATAAACTGGCCACCGGAAATTTCAGTTATGCGGCCAGTCCGGACCTGGACCTCAGCGGGTTCCTCATCTATAATAGCAGTCGGATTCTTTCACAGGAAACGAGTTTTATACGCTACACTGACCCGGAGTTGGGTATCCCGGACGAGGCAACTGAGCAGTCGAGCAGGGAGCGCTCCAATCAGGCGCTGATGAAGCTAAGTGCCAGGTACCAGCCGAATTACAATAACCAGTTGGATTACGATATTTTGGGCCGGGTATCAAATGATACTCAGGACCAGAATGTTTTTTCATCGGTAATCGGTGACACGGACCAGTCTGATGATGTTACCTCTTACAGTCTGAATCAGAACCTGAACTATTACTACACCCTGGATGAAAACAATATTTTCGCTTTGGAGGCACAGCATTTGCTGAGAAACGAGGATCCTTTTTACAATGCTGTCCTTCTGAATGACCCAAATGGTTCTGACCCTTATGACCCCACCGCAGAGGCCCTGGGCCTGGATACCTCACAGAACAATTACGATATAGCACAGGACCGGCGCATTAAGTCAAACCAGCTGGATGCCAAGCTTGATTTCTACCATATCCTGAATACCCGGAGCAATTTAAATATTACCCTGGGTACCATCCTGAGCCGTCAGCAATTCAACTCCGACCTGTTCCAGTTTCTGGAAGATGGTTCGGTCTTCAATCCGACGCCCAATTTCAACGAAGGGCGTGCCACCAATGATACCGAGTATAATTTTAGCGACATTTACCTGGGGGTACACTACCGGGTGAAAAAGGGGATCTTTACCATAACCCCTGGCTTCTCCCTGCACGCTTACGGAAACCGAAACATACAATTCGGGGAAACCTACAAGGATAACTTTTTTCGTTTTCTTCCCGATTTTGAGACCCGCATCCAGTTCAAAAAAAGCGAATCCCTGACTCTGCGGTATGAGATGAGAAATCAATTTACGGATGTCACCCGACTGGCACAGGGACTGGTCCTGAACAATTACAACAGCATACAGTTTGGACAGCCCGACCTGCAGAATGCCCTGTCGCACAATGTCAGCCTGCTTTACAGCAGTTTTAACCTCTTTAACTATACCAATGTTTTCGCCAGGGCCGCCTATTCGAGCAATATAGATCAGATCCGAAGCTTAACCAATTTTGAAAATGTGATTCAGACCAGCACGTTTTTCAATTCCAGTTTTGCTGATGAGAACGTAAATGTCTTCGGGCGGGTCCAGCGCACCTTCGGCAAGGTAAGGGCTACCCTGAACGCCAGTTTTAACTACAGCAAAATCAACCAGTTTATACAGGGCCAGCGATCGCTCAACGAGGGATTTACCCAGACCTATACCCCGGGAATCCGAACGAATTTCAAGGTTGCACCTAACATCAATCTGCAGTATCGGTACAGTGTTACCAACAATAATCAGGGTGGGGGAGAGACCAGGTTTGTAACCAATGCCCCCTCCGTGGAATTAGATGCCTATATCTGGAAGGCAGTGACTTTTCGCACTAATTACACCTATACCAATCAGGATCTGGGCAATGGG
>SBFL01000295.1 GCA_006227965.1 Bacteroidota bacterium
TTTCCGACCATCAAGAACGGCTTGAATGAGATCGAAAACAGGGTGCTTCAGGTGGCAGCTGAGGAAAAACCACGATCCAAAAAGCAATTGCTGGGATCCCTCTTATCAGATCAGGGCTGGTACGGTTTCGGAGACTCCCAGTATGAGCGGATTCTCAAAAACCTGCGTCCCCTTTTCCACACCTTCAACCCTGTACGGCTCAGCAAGAAGGGCAGGGAAATCATGGAAAACCGCGACAATTTTTACGCTGAAATCCGGGACAACGAGGCCTACCTTGGCGGCGCCCTGAAATACAACTACCTGTATAATACAGAGGCTGGAAGGATCTTAAAACTCTGACATGTCCCTTGAGGCCTCTGAACTGATCCTTAACGAGGACCAGTCTATATACCACCTGAACCTGCATCCTGAAGATATTTCAGAAACGATAATCCTAGTTGGAGATCCTGCTCGGGTGGCCAGAGTTTCCGCCTGTTTCGATTCACTGGAGATACAGAAATCCAAAAGGGAATTCGTAACCCATACCGGCTGGTACAAAGGCAAGCGCCTCAGTGTTGTTTCCACCGGGATCGGGACGGACACTGTGGACATTGTGCTAAACGAACTCGATGCGCTTGTCAATATTGACTTCCAAAAGAAGCGGGTCAAAAAAACACTCACCCGCCTCAACCTGATCCGTCTTGGAACCTCCGGTTCCATACAGCCCGATATTGCCATTGGCTCCATTGTTCTGAGTGAACTGGCCATCGGTTTTGACGGATTGCTGCAATTCTATGACAGCGGAAGTGTGCAGATGGCAGATGTGCAATTTGCTTTTATGGAATACTCAGGTTGGTCGGTGCTGAAAGCGGTTCCATATGTGGTTCAGGCTACCCCGGAATTGTCTAAAAAATTGGATTCGGAAGAGGTGATAAAGGGGTTTACAGCCACAAACCCCGGGTTTTATGGCCCCCAGGGAAGGTCCCTGCGCCTGGGACTGGAAGATCCGGAATTAAATAAAAAGCTTACATCTTTCCGCTACAAGGGAAAACGGATCACCAACATGGAAATGGAAACAGCCGGTATTTTCGGGCTTGCTGCCCTTTTGGGGCATGCTGCCGCATCAGTTAACTGCATACTGGCCAACCGTCCCAACCGCACATTCAGCAGCAACCCGTCCCAGGACGTTGACCGGTTGATCCGCTACACGCTGGATAAACTGACGAGTTAACCCTTTTTATATCCAATGGACCAACCCATCCGCATTGCAGGAGTCCCGGAGCATTTTAACCTCCCCTGGCATTTGGCCATTGAAGAAGGGGCCTTTTCTGACCGCGGGATTGAACTCAACTGGACCGATGTGCCGGAGGGCACCGGGAAAATGGCCGGGATGTTAGCGTCTGGCAATGCGGACCTGGCCGTGATCCTCACCGAGGGCCTCGTCAGGGCCGTGGCTTCAGGAATCCATGCCGTAATCATCCAGGAATATATAGCCTCCCCCCTCCTCTGGGGAATTCATGTTTCAGCTTCAAGCCCCTATAAAAGGGAGGCAGACCTTAAGGGAAGAACAGCAGCGATCAGCAGGTTTGGAAGCGGGAGCCACCTGATGGCCATTGTCCACGCCAGGCAGAAGGGATGGCCTTTGTCTGATCTTCGCTTTGAAGAGGTCCATACGCTTCAGGGAGCTGTGGATGGTTTGTCGGCGGGTAGGGCAGACTATTTTATGTGGGAAAAATTCACCACCCAGCCGCTGGTCGACCGGGGTGTGTTCAGACGGATTGGCCTATTCCCTACCCCCTGGCCGTGCTTTGTAATTGCCAGCTCCAGGGCGTTTGCCGATAAATATCCAGGCGTTTTGAAGGATATACTGGAAATCATCAATGTCTATACCCGGGAATTTAAGCAAATCCCCAGCATTGACCGGACCCTTGCAAATCGATATGGGCTGGAATTAAATGAGGTTCAGCAATGGATGTCGCTGACGGAATGGAGCCAAAAACAAATATTGATAGAAACAATTGAAAATGTATTAGATATACTAGATGATCTCAAGTTATTATCTAATTCTATCCATGCACAAGATTTGCTGTGGATTCCGTGATTCCATCTACCACTGAATCGGTTTTTTCCCCTGCTCCCTGAGAAGCTCATTGGTACGGCTGAAATGTTTATTGCCGAACCAGTAGCCCCGGTTGGCGCTTAGGGGTGAAGGGTGTCCGGAGGTCAGGATGTGGTGTTTAGCGGAGTTTATCAGGGGGGCTTTCTTTTTCGCAAAACCACCCCACAACAGGAATACCAACCCTTCTTTCTCTGCGGACAGCTTCCTTATAACTGCATTGGTAAATTCTTCCCACCCCTGGTTTTGGTGGCTTCCGGCACTGTGTGCGCGGACCGTAAGCACGGCATTAAGCAATAGCACCCCCTGCCGGGCCCAGCGACTGAGGTCCCCGCTTTTAGGGTAAGGTGCTCCCAGGTCCTGTTCGATCTCCCTGAAGATATTGATAAGGGATGGTGGGTGCAGTACCCCATCATGGACCGAAAAACAAAGCCCGTTGGCCTGACCTGGACCGTGATAAGGGTCCTGTCCCAGGATCACTACCTTGACCTGTTGCAGCGGGCACTCGGAAAATGCGGCAAAGATTTCACTACCCCTGGGGTAGCACTGGTTATTTACGTACTCCCCCCTGACAAAAGAAGCGAGTTTTTCAAAGTAGGGCTTGTCGAATTCCGCCCCCAGAAGCTGCTTCCAACTCGGATCAATTCGAACATTCATGCGGCAATCTGGCTTTTGACGGCTGAAAGTTACCCCAGCCTTTCCTCAAGGGTAGTATAGAAATCCCTTTCCTCCTGGCTGAATCGCTCCCCGCCAATCCCCATAAAATCTCCTTCTTTTCCGGCGTTGGCCACGTTTTCGGCAATCCGGAGGAGCCAGTTTTTG
>SBFL01000238.1 GCA_006227965.1 Bacteroidota bacterium
TCATGCTCTGAAACTGAGAAAGGTGGAAACCGTTTTGGTGGAAATTCCCGAGGCGAGCCACGGGATTGCCAACCGCCCCAGCAACCTGATCAGCAAGGTAGCCCACACCCTTGCCTGGATGGATAAATACCGGACTTCAACAGACAGGTAATGCTGAAAACCAGACGTCACTGGACACTTAACCTACTGATTGTGCTGGCCGTTTTGGGCAGTATGGGAGTTTTTGTCCTTCATTCCAAGAACTGGACCCGTTTGCGGGAGGATCGCATACTGATCATATCTGGCTTCTATCAGCAGGAAGTGCCTTATAGCGAACTGGACAGTGTTTTATGGAAGGAACGCATCCCCCGGATGGAACGGAACCATGGATTTTCATACTGGGCCAGGGAAAAAGGGGTTTTTGTGGACTCCCTCCATCCCCAAAGACCGGTTTACGTTTTTGTGGACGACCTCAGGCAGCACAAGATCAAGATTCGCTACCGGGATACAATGGTCCTGTTCCTTAACTTTGCGGATTCTCTGGAAACCCAATCCATGTATGAGGTTTTAAAGGATGAATGGGTTCAGAAATCTGCAGAATAAGAATTCCCGGAGAATTTAGGATGTAAATAGGGAGCTTTTTCACCGGAAGAAGGTAGATTTGCCAATTCTTACCATAGAGCAGCATGCGATTTCATTGGATACTGATATTCTGTATGCCCGTCACCCTGTTTGGGCAGTTCCGCCTTGAAGTGGCAGCCAGGGGGGTGGAAACATCACAAGGATTTATACAGGTGGCACTCTACCAGAAGGAAGATGACTTCCTTAACTTCGAGCGGGTGTTTCGAAGCGTCAGTGCCCCTGCAGAGGAAGGTGTGACGATGGTTGTCCTTGAGGACCTCCCTGCCGGGGAGTATGCCATTGCCATCTTCCACGACGAAAACGGCAACCAGGAACTGGACACCAACTGGTTGGGCATGCCCCGGGAACTTCTCGGTTTCTCGAGGGCTCGCATGAAAACGTTTGGTCCTCCCGGTTTCAGGGAATGTTCCCTAATCCTGGTGGAGGATATGACAGTGGAAATTTACCTGGAATAGCCCAGGGACTATTGCTGTTTTACCGGTTCAGGTGAAAATCCCGCGGGCCGCTTCCAGCGAACAGGGGCGGCAGGTTCCATCGGCAAATTGAATAGACCGGTTTCCAGCAACCGCAACGCTTCCTGAACTCCCCTTTCCAGTTGTGGGTCGCGTCCTTTCATGACTTCGGAGGGTTCCTGAATTACCTCTATATCAGGGGCAATGCCTTCTCCTTCCACGGCCCATTCCCCGTTGAGGTCAAAAAAGCCTCCCCGGGGGGCCACCATCCGGCCCCCGTCGATGAAGCTGGGCGTGTCCCAGGTACCCACCAGACCTCCCCAGGTGCGTGTCCCTATTAACGGGCCCAGCTTCTTAGCGCGGAACATGTAGGGCAGAAGATCCCCTCCGGAACCCGCCCTTTCATTGATCAGCATGACCTTAGGACCCCAGATGCCCGCCATGGGGGTGGTCCAGGGGCGGTTGCTTTCCGTTTTGCTGTTGAAGAAACCAAAGAGCTCCCGGTCCATAATGTCTATCATGTAATCTGCGGCAAAGCCTCCACCGTTATTCCGCTCATCCACGACGACCCCTTTTTTATCCTGTTGGGAAAAGTAATAGCGGTTGAAATATTCAAAGCCCCGGCTTGAGGTGTTGGGGACATATACATAGGCCAGCTGCCCCCCGGAAAGGCTGTCGACCTTCCTTCGGTTCTCTTCAACCCAGTTAAGGGTACGCAGGCCGGACTCACTTTGAACGGGTTTTACGATTACCTCACGTGAGGTATCCCCCCTCGGAGAGGCACTGACGGTCAGGTAGATTTCCCGCCCGGCGGTTTGCTCCAGCAGCGCAAAGGGGTTCATCCCCGCCTCGAGGTTTTTGCCGTCGACAGCAAGGAGGTAATCCCCTTCTTTTACCCCAAGGCCGGGCAGGGCCAGAGGGGCATACAGGTCGGGATTCCATAGTTCCCCGGAATAGATTTTGGCAATCCGGTACCGGCCGTTGGAGATCTCAAAGTCACACCCAAGCAGGCCTACCGGAACGCGGTCGAGGTCCGGCTGGTCCCCGCCTGAGACATAGGAATGCCCGATCGCCACTTCACCGCTGAGGATGTCCACCACATAGTTCAGGTCCGTACGGTGCCGCACGTGGTCCACCCAGGGGGCATACCAGCTATAAACAGCATCCCAGGGAGCGCCGTGGACGTTGTCCACATAGAGGAAATCCCTCATAAAACGCCACCCTTCCCTGAAAATCTGATGGTATTCCTCCGTAGGCACCACCCTGATCCGCATGTCTGTCTTTAGCGATTCTGCGTCTGACAGGTCCTTGCTTTTGGTCTTGCCCACCTTCCAGGCCGAGCCCTGGCGCACCAGGATCTGGTCTCTGGAATCCGAAATCGCGAAATCCCGGATCCCAGAGGAATATTCACTGGCCTCGAGCTCATCCAGGGAGTATTTATGAAGGGTAAGTCCCTGCTCATTCGGTACATTTTCGCTTATGAAAACGGTTCCCTCGGGTCCGGCGGTCAAACCGGTATAGTTTCGGCCTGGCAGGGGCAGGGCAATGATCCGGTTTTGGATTCCGGCCTCATCGAGGTCCACAGTTACCGGCTCCTTGGCGTCCCCGTTCTTTTTTTCATCCGGGAGGTCCTTTCCGTTTTCTTCCAGACCTTCCTCGTCGCTTTTTGGCAGGGTAGGTGCCTCGCCTTCATCTGAAAGAACCACAGCATAAAGGCTCCTTGAAAACGGGATATTAAGGGAGCTCATATCCAGCCATCCCGATTGCAGGGCGTAGTCCGTACTTGCCAGGAAATACAGGTATTTCCCTGAGGCATCCCAGGAAGGGCTGAGGGCATCTGCCATTCCGTCGGTAATCTGGATGGTCTTGCCGCTTGGCAGGTGGTAGGCAAAAACAGCCTTGAAGTGGCTGTCCAGCTGACGGCTGTAGGCCACCCATTTGCTGTCTGGTGACCAAACCGGGTGCATCTCCCTGTTGGGGTGTGCATACCGGTCCGAAGCAATTTTTACGGTTTTGCCGTCTGCCAGGGCAATGATCCAGATATTGTAATGTGTGTCCGTGTAGGCGATGTAATTTTCATCAGGAGACCAGGCCGGCCGGAAAAAAAAGGTAGTTTCAGGCAGTGAATAGGTTCGCTGGATATCACCTTTCTGATCTGCGAGAACCAGTTCGTACTCCCCGCTTGAATCCCGGAACCAGGCTATCTTTGTACCCTTCGGGGACCAGGCCGGATAACGGTCGGCCACCCCGGAGGTCCGGCTCAGGTTCCTCCAGCTTCCCTTATCCACCGGAATGCTGAAGATTTCCCCCCGGTGCTCGAACAGTGCCCGTTTGCCATTAGGGCTCAGGCGCGGGTTTTGCAGGTCGCCCCCATCTACTTCTTCCCATCGGGGAAGGGCAAAATTCATGTCCCCTTCCACCGTGATGTTCAACTGCCGGTTGCTGCCTTCAGCGGGGTCCAGCAGGTGCAGGTAGCCTCCCTGTTCATAGATAAGTCCGGAAGGGCCGGCATCCAGGCTTTTAACATCAAATTGCTTGTGGAAGGTATGCTGTTTTTCAGATCCGTCGGCCGGATCGTAGGACCAGATATTCGCGGCATAGTCCCTTTCAGAAATATAGAATACCTTCCCCTGATACCAAACCGGGTCCAGGTGCCGCTCCCCGTCCTTCTGGGGGGTGCGCTCCAATTCCCCGCTTTCCAGGTTGACAATCCAGACAGGCATGGCCTGGCCCCCGCGGTAATTCCGCCATTCCGGGTCCCAGGAGGTGATTGGCGTATAGGCTATATGGGATCCGTCAGGGGAAACTTCCCCATAGGCCGCCCTCGGCACGGCAAGCACCTGTGGGAAGCCATCGTCAATCCCCACGGAATAGAGACGGTTGGTCTGAGTGGGGTGCCCCTCCCTTCCTGAACGAAAGACTACTTTCCCGTCCGGTGTCCACCCCTGGACCACATCGGCTCCAGGGTGCCATGTGAGCCTTTTGGGCTCTCCACCGGAGGCAGGGATCACAAAGACATCCGTATTCCCGCCGTACTGACCGGTAAAAGCCACCCAGGCCCCATCCGCGGAAAAATGGGGATAGGCTTCATATCCTTCATTGGAGGTCAGCCGGACTGCCTTTCCTCCTGAAACAGAAGATTTCCAAAGGTCATTGGCGTAAACAAACACAATTTCCGACCCGGATACCGTGGGCTGGCGAAGCAGCCGTGTTCCCTGGGCATTAATAGACATCGTTCCTGTCAACAGGATTGCGAACCAAATATTTTTCATGAATTCAGGTTTGATTTTCAAAAGGTAGTTAATAATGATCCCTGCCACAAGGGCTGAAAAGGGAATCGGTTGAAGTACAATCCAGGGGACTCAAGGCGGAAACCCCAACATAAGGGCAGTATGGGTTACCGCAGTGAAAAACCCTGCCTTAAACCCGGACCGGCATGGTCAATTTCCTCTTTTGGTGGTTATTTCTATCACCCCATTGGCCCCCCGGGCCCCGTAAAAGGAAGCGTCTGAACCGGTTAGGGCCCGGATACTTTTAACATCCACAGGCTGAACAATATTTTCAACGGTCCTGAAAGAGTTTCCAATCACCATTCCATCCACCACATAAAGGGGCAGAGGCGGACGGCCTCCGGTACTGCTGCTGTTCTTTATAAAAACGGGCACGCCCCCCCTGAGGGTCACCCCCGGTAATTTCTGAATGCGCGTGACCAATGGCAGCACTGCCGCATTCTTGTCATCCAGGGTTTGCTCCAGGTTTTTATCATCATCCGGAGACGCCGTTTTCGAGCTGCCGCAGGATACAAACAGGAGGCCTATAACCGCAAGAATCAAGAGCTTTTTCATTTCATCGGAGTTTCCCGAAAGATATTCATTAAACGGATGGAAAGCAATAATCTGATCACTATATTTAGGGCTCACTTGCATTATAATCAGACGGATAACGCCAATCATTTTCAATACATGGAACAACTACTTCTCGCCCAGGTTGTGGGTGCTTTGCTGGGGTTTTTGGGAGTCCTGCTCGGCGCTTTTGGAGCGCATTATCTGAAGCGGAGATTGTCGGAAGACCAGGCACGGTCCTTCGAAACCGGTGTCCGGTACCAGCTCTTCCACGCCATACTCCTGCTGGTGCTCAGTTTTAACCTCTCCTTTACCAGCCCCCTGGAGGGCTATATGGTCAGTGCATTCCTGTGGGGCACCCTGCTTTTTTCCTTTAGTATCTACGGGCTTGTGCTCAGTGAGGTCTATGGTCGGAAATGGCGGTTTCTGGGGCCCGTTACCCCTTTGGGAGGGTTATTGCTCCTTGTTGGCTGGGCCTTGCTGGGGTATTCCTTTGTGGCAAATTTATTCTGATCAGTGACAACCGCAGTCCGGATTTCCACAATCTCCACTCTGGGACTTTTTCCCGGATTTCCTTGAACCGGTAAAGACAAACTTCCGAAGGAGGTATCCCACCGCCAGGGCCAGGGTAAGATACATCAGGATATGTTGCCACCCCCACATTTTTATGAGATCAATTGATAAGCGGTCAGGGCTGTAAGGTAGGCAATTAGGGTCATAAACCCGAGTTGCAGCATGGGCCATTTCCAGCTGTTGGTTTCCCGTTTGACGATGGCCAGGGTACTCATGCACTGCATGGCAAAGGCGTAGAAAAGCAGGAGCGAAATACCCGAGGCAAGGTTAAACAGGGGAGTTCCGTCTGCCCGTACTTCCGCCGCCATCCGGTTTTTAATGGTTTCCTCCTCATCACTGCCCACGCTGTAAATCGTGGCCAGCGTCCCTACGAATACTTCCCTGGCTGCAAAAGAAGTGAGTACGGCAATTCCGATTTTCCAGTCATACCCCAGGGGCCGGACCACCGGTTCAATGAATTTACCCAACTGTCCGATAAAGGAATGTTCAAGGCGGTAACTGGCCACTTCCTGCCGGATAACGCGGGACCTCAGCTCAGAGCGCATTTTTTGGAGGGAATCCTGCAGGACCACGTCGGGATTGGTTCCACCTTCAGCTGTGGGTCCCGCGGGTATGGAAGCGCGGTATTCCTCCATTTTGCTGTCAATAAACGCCATACTGTTTGGGGTAAGCCCTTCCCGGCTCACCCGATCCGTGACGATTTCTTCTGCATTCTTGAAGTCCCCGGACAGTCCATTTGAACCCAGGAACCAAAGAACAATGGAAATGGCCAGGATAATTTTCCCGGCTCCGTATACAAAGCTTTTCGTCTTTTCCACTACGGTGTATAAGACGTTCTTCCAGAGGGGCCATTTGTAATTCGGCATCTCCACCACGAAGAAACTGCGGCTACCGATCTTCAGGATTCGGTTCAGGATAGTCGCTGCGAAAATGGCCGCCACGAACCCCAGCAGGTAGAGCAACATGAGGGTGAGCGCCTGGTAACTCAGGCCCAGGAAACGATCTTGGGGGATTACCAGGGCAATTATAATGAGGTAAACCGGCAGGCGGGCCGAACAGGTCATAAATGGGGTTACCAGGATCGTGATCAGCCGTTCCTTCCAGTTTTCGATATTCCGGGTTGCCATGACAGCAGGGATGGCACAGGCGGTCCCCGAGATCAGCGGGACCACGCTTTTTCCGCTCAATCCGAAGGGGCGCATGATGCGGTCCATCAGGAAAACCACACGACTCATATACCCGGACTCCTCCAGGACGGAGATAAAGAAAAACAAAAAGGCGATCTGCGGGATAAAAATGACAATCCCGCCTATTCCGGCGATGATACCCTCGGCGATCAGGTTTGTGAATACACCTGGGGGCAGGGTATCCTTCACCCATTCGCTCGCAGCAGCAAACTGGGCATCGATAAAGTCCATGGGGACACTGCTCCAGTCATAGATAGCCTGGAAAATGGTCAGCAGGATCAGCAAGAAGATCGCATACCCAAAGACCTTGTGGGTCAGTATTTTGTCCAGCGTGGCACGCCAGCCTTTGGCAGCCTGCCAGTCTACCTTGTAGGTCTCTTTAAGCACTCCGTTGATGAACTGGTATCTCAGGATGGTCTCCTTGTGCTGCAGTTTTTTCAGGTCGCTCCTCGACTTAATGTCAAAAGAGGCATTTTTAAACAGGTCCGCCTTATCCAGGGGAGTGAAATTGACATCCTGGGTGATCACCACCCAGAGCTTGTACAGGTCCTCTTTGGGAAAGGCTTTCCGGAGGCATTCAAAGTAGGCAGGGTCTATTACCGAAACGTCCAGACTGTGAGAGCTGGGGATGTTCCTGTAATTCTGGATAAGTTCTTTCAGATGATCGATCCCCGTATTCTTCCGGGTACTGACCAGGGCAATCTTTGTGTTCAGTTTCTTTTCCATCCCTACCACATCCAGGGTAATCCCTTTTCGTGTCATTCGGTCTGCCATATTGATGACCAGAATGGCCGGAATCTGCAGGTCCTTGATCTGGGTGAAGAGCAGCAGGTTGCGCTTGAGGTTTTCCACATCGCTGACCACCACGGCCACATCGGGAAAATCCGGTGCGTTCTTATTCAGGAGCAGTTCCACCACCACGCTTTCATCAAGGGAGGTGGTATTTAGGCTGTAGGTGCCTGGCAGGTCCAGGATATGCGCCCGGACACCCCGGGAGAGCTTGCATATACCGATTTTTTTCTCCACCGTGATCCCCGGGTAATTTCCCACCTTCTGGTTGAGGCCGGTAAGACTATTGAACACGGAGGTTTTACCGGTGTTCGGGTTTCCAATAAGTGCAACCTTGATGTCCTTACTCATAGGCCCGGGTTGGTTCCAGTTCGATTTGGAGGGCCACCGAACGTCGAATGGCTATGTGGGACCCGTTCACGTTGATGTAAAGCGGATCTTTCAGGGGGGCAACCTGCACGAGCTCTACTTCATTCCCGGGCAGGCACCCGAGTTCCAGCAGTTTGATGGGGAGGGAATCCGCTGAAAATTCCTTGATGATTCCTTTTTGGCCCCTTTTAAGGTGTGCAATTGTAAAGCCCAACGCTTATTTAGATTG
>SBFL01000242.1 GCA_006227965.1 Bacteroidota bacterium
GGACCTAACAGATCTGACCGCCTTTAATCCCGCACTCATCAATATCAGGCAGGCAACGGCAGATGACCTTTTAGTATTAACATCCCAGACGATTATCGGTACACTGGCCAACCCTAACGATCCAACCAGCATAAACGGTGTAGCCGTTCCCTTAGAAGATAAGTGGGTACTGACCCCTGAGGAGCAGGAATTGGCGATAACCGCTACCACAGCATATAACCAAACTATTGCCGCCCTTGCCCAGGCATATGACCTGGCCCTGGTGGACATTAATGCTTTCTACGACCTTGTGGAAGATGAAGGTTTCCCGCTTGAAGATGGGAGCATAGTGACAGACACCTATGCCGTGGGTGGGGGATTTTCGCTGGACGGCATCCATCCCACTCCAAGGGGAAGTGCCCTGATTGCGAATGAATTCATCAAGGCCATCGAAGCCAAGTACGGCGCAGTTCTGCCAAAGGTAGACCCACTGGCCTATACGGGGCTCTACATCAACTGATCCCAAAAAACAATGTATCTTTAAGGGTGCCCGGCTATTTGGGCACCCTTTTTTCGATAACCTAACACCATTACCATGAAATTCATCCTCCGCCTGTTGTTGAGTGCCCTGGCCGTTGTCCTGCTGTCAAATATCCTGCCCGGGGTACACGTGGCCACCTTCGGGATTGCCGTAATCGTTGCCCTGGTCCTTAGCCTGCTAAACTTCCTGGTGAAACCCCTTCTGATTATCCTTACGCTCCCTGTAACCGTCATTACCTTCGGGCTCTTCCTGTTGGTGATTAACGCGCTGATAATCCTGATGGCCAGCGGGCTGGTCTCAGGCTTCACCGTAGATGGTTTCTGGTGGGCCCTGCTGTTTTCCCTCCTGCTTTCCCTGGTGCAGTCCATTTTGTTCGCCTTCCTTAAAGAAGACGCTTAAAGGGAAGTTAAAGATGGAGATACAGTGGGTTAAAAACTTGCCGCATTTCCTTAAATGCGCTACTTTTGCACGTCCTGTTTAAATTGTGATTCATGAATATTACCAAAGAGCAGATCGACGCGCTGAATGCAGTACTGAAAGTGGAAATTACCCGGGATGATTACCAGGAAAAGGTAAATAAAATCCTGAAGGATTACCGGAAAAATGCAAACATACCGGGGTTCAGAAAGGGGCAGGTCCCAATGGGGCTGATTAAAAAACAATACGGGAGGTCCGTGCTGGTCGATGAAGTCAATAAATTGCTTCAGGACAACCTCAACAGGTACCTTGTAGAGGAAAAACTGGATGTCCTGGGCAATCCCCTGCCCAAACAGCAGGACAACTTCAACTGGGATGCCGAAGAGCTGGCTTTTGAATTTGAACTCGGGCTGGCCCCTGACTTCGAGGTTACCCTGAAAACCAAAAAGGCAATCCCCCATTACAAGATCGTGGCAGACAAGAAAATGATCGACGAACAGGTAGGGAGGATCCGCAAACAATACGGAAAACTGGTATCCAGGGATACGGTTGCGGCAGATAACGAAGTGACGGGGATCTTTGAAAACGAAGCCCAGGAAATAAACCAGAAAACAACGCTGGAACTCTCCAAGATCAAGAGCAAAAAAGCCCTTTCCTCCCTGAAGGATAAAAAGGCCGGTGATTCGGTCAGCTTGAAGACCAAGGGACTTTTTAAAGAGGATTACCTCCTTCCCAGTAGCCTGGGAATCCCCAGGGAAAAGGCCGAAGGACTGGATATCGAGGTAAATTTCACCATTGAGGAGATCAACGAACGCCAGCCTGCCGAATTGAATCAGGAACTGTTCGATCGCCTCTTCGGACCGGACCAGGTACATTCCGAAGCCGAACTGCGGGAAAAGATCAAGCAGGATTCTGAAGGGCAGTTCCAGCAGCAGTCAGACCAGAAATTGCTAAATGATGTTACCGAAAAACTCATCGAAACCACCTCCTTTGACCTGCCTACGGAATTTCTGAAGAAGTGGATGCAGACCACGGGGGAAAAGCCCCTTTCGGAAGAAGAGGCCAAGGACGAGTTCGAGCGTTCCGAAAAAGGTCTTCGGTACCAACTGATCGAAGGTAAACTGGTCAAGGAACACGGGATTGAACTCCAGTTCGAGGAGCTAAAGGATTACACAAAAGGATTCATCCGCTCACAAATGGCGCAGTACGGCCAGGCAAACCCAAAAGAGGAAGATCTGGAAGGGATTGCAGCCAGGGTCATGAGTAACAAGGATGAGGTCAAAAGGCTTTCGGAGCAGCTGATGAGCCAGAAACTGCTGGACCTCTACAAAGAAAAAGCCAACCTGAAGACCAGGGAGGTGACTTATGAGGAATTCGTTAAGGAAGTTTACGGATAACACGGCAGGGACGGCCCTAAATTCCGGCTCCTTGCCACAGGTATTCTCAAATTGAGTATCTTTACGGTGCCGGAAGTCTGAGTTTCGGCACCTTTTTTTTGCAATAAATTACGTTAGCGCAACTACATGGACTACGCCAAGGAATTCAAAAATTTCGCCATTAAGGACCAGGGAATGAACAGCCTTTATGTGGAGCCCCTTCTGCAGAGC
This sequence comes from Bacteroidota bacterium, assembly GCA_006227965.1. Classification (GTDB taxonomy): domain Bacteria; phylum Bacteroidota; class Bacteroidia; order Flavobacteriales; family Flavobacteriaceae; genus Robiginitalea. The sequence continues at coordinate 2,545 of SBFL01000242.1, forward strand.
ATGTACCCTGTGGGAATGACCCCGAATATCATAGAGGAACGCCAGCTCAATGCCATTGCCATGGACGTGTTCTCCCGGCTGATGATGGACCGCATCATTTTCCTGGGAACCCCAGTCAGTGACCAGGTAGCCAATATCATCCAGGCCCAGTTGCTCTTCCTGGCCAGCACGGATTCCTCCAAGGACATCCAGATCTATATCAATTCCCCTGGAGGAAGCGTCTATGCCGGTCTCGGGATTTATGACACCATGCAGTTCATAAAGCCTGACGTGGCCACCATCTGCACAGGAATCGCAGCCTCTATGGCCGCTGTTTTGCTATGTCCAGGGGAAAAGGGGAAACGCAGCGGACTCATGC
>SBFL01000400.1 GCA_006227965.1 Bacteroidota bacterium
GTAACGGAACTCAAAAGTCTGTTCCATTGGCAGGTCAAATGTCCCCTTAAAAGTCCCGTTCTTGAGCTTCTTCAGCATACTCCCTTTCGGATTCCAGTCGTTGAAGTCTCCCACAACGGCTACTTTTTTTGCTTCTTCAGCAGGCACGGTAAAGGTTACCTTGCACACAGGCTTCGATTTCAAGTATTGTTTCTTTATTGCCATGATTGTAATGTTTTCAAGATTTCGGTGACAAAGCAACGCATAAAAGCCCTAAAACACAATTCGTTACACAAGATTTATGAATTTCGTAAAATTGGATTTACGATCTGTTCATCTTGGCAAAAACGACTTGGTGAAATTATGAGAATTATAAGGCTCCCGGCCCAGATTTCAACACATCGACCAGTCGATCCAGATCATTCAGCGTGTTGTAGCAATGAAAACTGAGGCGGATTCCGCCTCCCCTGAAAGAGCAAACGATACCCTCCTCCTTCAGGTGGTCATAGCGTCCTCCGGGGTCCGGGATGTTGTAGATGGTACTGTGGGACTGCCTTTGCAGCAAGGTGTCATCCAACAGGGAAAGGGACCCAAGTGCTTCTTTGACCTTTCGGCTCAATTCCCGGTTGTAACGATCCACTTCTTCCATCCCCAGGGTTTCAAGAATACCCAGTGAGTAATCAAGACTCCCAAAGCTGAGCGTATCCAGGTGGCCTGGCTCCAGCTTTCGGGGGAAGGGGATATTGTGTTTCCTGCTCAAATCCGGCGCTACCGCGTTGAATCCGGTGGCCCGGACTCCAAACCGCGATTCGGCCCCCTGGCTAAACAGGAAAAAACCATTGCCATTTCCACCCAGCAGCCATTTATAGCCACTTGCCCCAAGCACGTCGATGCCACTATCCTCAAAATCCAGCATAAAGGCCCCGGCAAACTGGGTGGCATCCGCAATTATAATCAGATCGGGGTGCGAGGCCTTCAGGTCTTTCAAAAATTTCGGGGAGACAAGCAATCCATCCACCCATTGCACCAGAGATAGGGCGAGAACATCCGCAGGTCCTTCGGCCAGGGATTCCAGGATTTTCGCTTCCGGTTCCCCGCCATGGCTTAGTGTTTTGACAGAAAAATCACGGGTTTCAAACGGCCAGTTCAGGGAGGGGTAATCCCCTTCGAGCAAGAGGACCCGGCTCCTGGGCTGCAGGCCTTCAAGCAGGATATTGAGGCCCAGGGAAAAGTTCGGGCAAAGAGAGATTCTGTCCGCAGGGCAGTTGAAGAACCTCCCCAGATGCCCCCGGGTCTGTTCCAACACCTTCAGGGCTTCCATTTTCATCAAACTCCCCCCTATAAGAAAGTCGAGGTCGTATTCCTGTCGCCATTCCAGCAGGCCGTCGTGTAACAGGCCCCACGCCGCTGTATTCAAATAGGTATACTGGGTAAGTACCGGGAAGTGGGTGCGAAAGCGCTCAAAATGATCCATGGGAGCGTACGTTGGATTTCTTTTATATTTGTTTTAAAGATAGACAAACGGATGATCTTCAAACAAAAAAAGGGGCCAGCCCTGGATCCTGAGCAACATGAACTCCTGGAGCATGCCCAGCGCAGGATACGGCAAAAAAAAGGGCTGTTCCGGCATTTTGTGATTTTTCTGATTGGATGTGTCTTTCTGGTTGTGGTAAACAAGATCCTGAAATACGGGGAAACCCATGACTGGTACATGTGGGCGATTACCCTCTGGGCCTTTTTGTTTGTGATCCACATGGTTCAGGTCTTTATCCTGGATCCCTTTATGGGGAAACAGTGGGAACGTTCCCAGCGGGAAAAGCTTCTGAGAAAACAACAGGAACGGATCCGTCACATGGAAAAAGAAATTGAAGCCGGTCATCCGCCTGATGAACTCCCAAAAAAAAAAGAGTCTTGAAAGACCTCATCCTGATTGCGGCAGCGGGCGAAGCGAACGAATTGGGAAGGGATGGGGATCTGCCCTGGCACCTTCCGGATGATTTCAGTCACTTCAAGCAAACCACCACCGGGCACCCCATGATCATGGGGCGAAAAACATTTGACACCTTTCCAAAGCCGCTTCCCAACCGCCGGCATATCATCATAACAAGAGACCGGGAATACAGGGTGAACCACCAGGACTGCCAGGTGGTCCATTCGCTTGCCGAAGCCCTTTCTGCCGTCTCTGGCGCAGAAAAAGCCTTTGTCATTGGCGGGGGTGAAATCTACAGGCAGGCACTGCCATTGGCCACGGCCGTTGAACTTACCCGGGTCCACGGAAGGTTTGAAGCAGACACTTATTTTCCCGAACTGGACCCATCCCGCTGGCAACTGGTTTGGTCTGAATTCCACCCAAAGGACGACCGCCATGACTACGACTTCACCTTCCAGCGATTTGTTCCGAAATCTTAAAAAGAAAGGGGTTGGGCTTGCTGTGAATAGCCCAGCCAACGGAGCATCTGGTTTGCCAGCTCGGTATCTCCGGTAGTGAACACCTTATGCACAGCCGAACGTTCTCCTGTTTGGGCCAGGTTCTTCGAGTTGAGAACCGCCAGGGTCTGCCGTGCCACAGCCGGGCCTGGATCGAGGATTTTCACCGAGCCGGGAAGAAACTCCCGGAGTTGTGGGATCAGCAGGGGATAATGGGTACACCCCAGTACGAGGTGGTCGATCCCCTCAGACAACATTGGCTCCAACAGGGATTTCAAAAGTTCTTTGGTAGCGTCTTCCCGCCATTTTCCGGATTCTATGATCCGGACCAGCCCCTTGCCCTCCTTCTCCAGCACCTGTATCCCGCTCGCGTAAAGCCGGGAGGTGTTTGCAAAGAGGGAGCTGGTAAGGGTTCCGCGGGTAGCGAGCACCCCGATTTTTTTGCTTCTGGATTCAAGTGCAGCCGGTTTAATCGCTGGTTCGATCCCTATAAAAGGAACCCCGAATTCCCGGCGGAGGGATTCGATCGCATTCGTAGTGGCAGTGTTACAGGCCACCACAATCAACTTGCACCCCCTGGATAACAGCCATTCGGTATTCCTCCGGCTCAGATGGAGGATCTCTCCCGGGGATTTTTCCCCATAAGGGGCATTGGCACTGTCGGCCAGATAAATGGTATCCTCCCGGGGAAGCAGTTCAAATAGCTCACGGCGCACGGTTAGGCCGCCGAGGCCTGAATCAAAAATCCCTATGGGGGCTGTGCGCATGAGTTAGAGAATTGCCTGAGGGGTAAAAATAAAAAACCGCCCGTTTTACGCGGGCGGTTTTGACGTTTAAATCAATACCGGGTATTAAAAACCGAGTTCCTTCTTTACATCCGGAAGCAGATCCTTGCCTTTTGCAACGATCACACCTGCCCCGGGGCTGGCGTCCACCACATAGTCATAACCCTGGGCAGCAGCCACCTTTTCAATGGCATCCTTCGCTTTCACGGAGATAGGTTCGAAAAGATCCCCCTGCTTCTTGGCCAGCTCCTGCTGGGCAGCCTGTTGGGCTTCTCCTATATTGCGTTCGAATCCCTGCAGTTCCAATGCCCGCTTTTGGTTCTCTTCCTGAGACATGGCGCTTGCCTCGTTGTTGTATTGGGTGAGTTTGTTCTTCAGTTCGTCCAGTGAGCTCTGAATATCTGCACGGTAGGTTTCCTCCAGTTTCTTGAGTTCTGCCTGGGCAGCCTTCATCTCAGGCATTTGCGATAAAAGCTCTGTCACGTTAATATGAGCGATCTTGCTCTGAGCCTGTACAAAACTCGTGGCGGCAACAAACAAAACGACTGCTACAGCTACCTTTTTAAATTGTTTCATGATCTGTAATTTGCTAATTGAGGTTACTATTTATTGAATTTTATAGTTAGTTAACGGTATCCTTCTTTTTCTCGGTGGCCTTCAGGCGTTCTTCCTCTTTGGCCTTTCTGCGGGCTTCCCGCTCTTCCAGTAATTTCTTTCTCCTTGCCTCATAGGCCTTCCGGCGTTCTTCCCGGAGCTTTAACTGCTCATCCTTTTTTTCCTCGGCGGTCTTGGCCCTTGCCTCAGCAGCCTCCTCAGACCGTTGCTGCCGTTCCAACAGAGCCTCGGATACTGGCTCCTCGTCCCCGGCCTCTTCAAAGACCTCCAGGCGGTCCTGCTTGGATTTTTGTGGAGCGCTTACCCGTCTTGTCCGGGCAATTCCCCTAAGCACCAAGTCACTGATATCGTGCCTTTTTTCGGAGTACAACATTACGACATCCGCTGATTTATCGAAAATAAAATCATACTTTTTGTTCGCTCCTATTTTCTGTACTTCATTGAACACCTGGTCCTGTATAGGCTGTATGAGGCGCTGCTTTTGCAAGACCAGGTCTCCCCTTGGGCCAAAACGGTCCTGTTGGTAGTCCGAGAGTTCCTTCTCCAGGATGGCGATCTCCTCTTCCCGTTCAGAGATAAGCTCATCTGTGAGCAATACCCTTTCCGCCTCGAGATCCTGTTTCAACTCGTCTATGCGCCGCTGCCGCTCCACTATATCCCCTTTCCACTGGTTCACCCGTGAATCCAGTTGCTGGGTGGCTTCCCGGTATTCCTCGACATTTTCAAGAATGTACTCCATGTCCACATAACCAATACGAACTCCCCTCTGGGCTAAAGCCATACCTGTAAGGAGAAGTGTGAACAGGGTCACTCTAAATCTACGTTTCATCACAGAACCTTTTTAGTATAGAAAATATCGTGCCAAAATTAGTATTTCTTTTAAAATGAAACACTTATCCTTTTGACATACTGTGTAAACGAGCCATGGGTCAGAATTGTTGCCCAATGATGAAGTGAGTTTGCCATCCGCTGGGCCCTGTGCCCACAGAAGAAGGTCTCAGGTCCTCATCGAAGCCATATCCAAAGTCGATCCCTAACAAGCCGAAGGCGGGCATGAAAATACGAAGCCCTACTCCAGCGGCTCTTCGTAATTCAAACGGATTAAACTCCTGAAAATTGTTGAAGGAGTTACCGGCTTCCAAAAAGGTCAGGGCATAAATGGATGCCGTTGGTTTTAAGGTAAGCGGATACCGAAGCTCCAATGAATATTTGTTGTACACGATACCTCCCTCCTGTTGCTGGGTAATCGGGTCCACAGGTGTAAGGGAGTTGTTTTCATATCCCCTCAACTGGATTACCTCCCGGCCGTCCAGGGTAAAGTTCCGGCCTAAACCATCCCCTCCCAGGAAAAAGCGTTCGAAAGGTACTTTTCCCACATCCGGGTTATAGGACCCGAGGAATCCGAATTCCACATTGGTCCTCAGCACCAGTTTATCCACGATCCTGGTGTACCAGTCCGCCTTGAATTTGATTTTATAGTATTCCAGCCACCGGAATCGCTCCTGATCCACGGCCTCCAGTTCGGCCTGTTCCCTAGGGGTCAGCGGCCGCTCCGTACCGATGGTTTCCAGTTCTTCGCTCCGCGCCTTCAGGGACGCGTAATCCTTGTTGTTGAAAAGGGAATAGGGAGGCGTGAATTTTCCAGTGATCTCAAAAACACTTCCCGTCAGGGGGAAAATAAGTCCCGGCCCTGCAGAGCTCCTCGATATACCAATGGTGTAGGCAAGGCTGTTGGAGGTGCCGTTGCCGAAGTTAAACAACCCGGTGCGATAATTCTTGAAATTATAGAACTGATAGCTCAGGGCGTGGGAGACGGTAAAATAATCGTCCGGCCACTGTACACGTTTAGCCATGCCCGCGGAAATCCCGGAAATGGCAAATTGCTGGTTTTTATCTACCTGAACCCTTCCGTTCTGGTCAAAGGAAGCCAGGAACTGCTGGGTACGGGACAGGGACAGGTTAAACCGGACCGGTTTGCGGCCGCCGAGCCATGGCTCGGAGAAATTGAGGCTGTAGACCCTAAAGGTCCGGCTCGCCTGGAGCCTGAGTGCGAATGTCTGCCCATCCCCCATCGGAACCGGTTTATAGGCATCCTTGTTAAAGATATTCTGGATGGAAAAGTTGTTGAAGGACAACCCAAGGGTCCCTATAAAACCTCCTCCTCCATATCCTCCCTGGAGTTCCACCTGACTGGCACCGGACTCCACCAGGTCGAACTTAAGGTCAACAGTCCCCTCGTTCGGGTCGGGATTTTCGATTTCGGGGCGAATTTGTTCCGGATCGAAAAAGCCCAGCTGACCGAGTTCCCGCACCGAACGGATGATGTCGTCCTTGCTGTATTTCTGTCCGGGCCGCGTGCGCAGTTCCCGGAAGATTACATGGTCATTGGTCTTATCGTTCCCAAAGACATTTATCTTATTCAAAAAGGTCTCTTTGCCCTCAATGATCCGAATCTCAAAATCAATGGTGTCATTCTCGGCCGATACCTCCACAGGGTTGATACGGGAAAAAAGATACCCGTTGTTCTGATAGAGGTTTGTAAGGTCCTCCCCGTCGGGTTTGGTCTCGTCGGCAATCCGCTTGCGAAGCTGAACCCCGTTATAGGTATCCCCCTTTTTTATCCCAAGGACCTGGCTTAGCTGCCGGTCGGTATAGACCGTATTCCCAACGAAATCAATTTCCCCAAAGTAGTACTTGTCTCCCTCCTCTATCTTGAAGAGGATATCGATTTTTTTATCGTTTACCTGGTGGATGGAATCGGAAAGGATCCGGGCATCCCGGTACCCACTCTCTGCATAGGCATCGATCAGGGATTTGAGGTCTTCCTGATAATCTTCTTCAATGTACTTTGATTTCTTCCAAAACCGTCCAAATTTCTTCTCTTTGGTGTTTTTCATCGCCCGGCGCAGCTTGGAGGAAGAAATTTTTTCGTTCCCTTCAAAGACAATATCCCTGACCTTTACCCGGTTGCCCTTGTTAATATTGATCACCATATCCTGGGCATTGGTCTCGGAGGTGTCCACCTTGGTGGCAATGGTCACCCTTGAGTTGAGATAACCCTGTTTTTGATACTTGTTTTCAAGGTAATTTTTGGTATTTGCAATGAGGCTCTGCGTGATTTTCTTCCCTTTTTTAAGGTCGGTATCATTGATCAGATCGTCCACCTTCCGGCGCTTGACCCCATAGATGGTTACCTCTGAAAGGGTGGGACGCTCCTCGATATGCAGCTCCAGGTAAATGTTGTCCCCGTCTATACGGGTGATGTAGAATTCAACGTCCGTGAAGAGTTCGAGACTCCAAAGCTTATTGATTATCTGGCTGATCTCGTCTCCGGGGATGGTGATGGGCTGTCCCTCCCGAAGTCCGGTATAGGTCTTGACGGTTTGCTCGTTGTAACTCTGCAAACCGGTTACCTCCAGCCCCGCAAGGATGTACTTTTTTCCGTTCTCGTATGAAATATCCTGGGCGGCAGTTTGATAAGTAAGCAGAAAAGCCAGGATCAATAGAAGACCAAGTGGTAATACCCCCCGCATACCACTAGTTAAGTTGTTCGCTCGTTTTTCCAAATCTACGTTCTCTGTTCTGATAACTTTTGATCGCCTCGATCAGATGCGCCTCGCTGAAATCCGGCCAGAACACCTTCGTAAAATACAATTCGGCGTACGCAATCTGCCATAACAAAAAATTGCTGATCCGATATTCCCCACTGGTACGGATTAGCAAGTCTACATCTGGCAAATCGTGCGTGTAAAGATGCTTATTAATAATGGTTTCATCAATATCCCCGGATGAAATTATATTATTTTTAACTTTGGATGCCAGGTCCCTGAAAGCGGACGTTAACTCCTCCCGTGAACCATAGCTCAGGGCCAGTGTAAGGGTCATCGCATCGTTGTTCCTGGTCTGGTGTATCACCTCTTCGAGTTCCTCGAGTGCTTTTTCCGGAAGGGTGTTGATTAATCCGATGGCATTCAAACGGATATTGTTCTTCGTCAGCGTTTTTAACTCTTTCCTGAGAGAGGATACAAGAAGGCGCATTAGGGTGTCCACCTCCATTTTAGGGCGATTCCAGTTTTCGGTACTGAAGGCGTAAAGGGTGAGGAATTTTATTCCGATCTTCGCTGCGGACTCAACGGTCTGGCGCACGGCGCGGACCCCGTTCTCATGTCCAAAAACGCGCATTTTCCCCCGTTCCTTGGCCCAACGGCCGTTTCCGTCCATGAT
>SBFL01000304.1 GCA_006227965.1 Bacteroidota bacterium
CCGGGAGATCTTCTGATATTCCTTGGGGACTATGTGGATGGCTGGAGCGAGGCAGCCGAAACCATCGATTACCTGATTTCACTTCGTGAGCGGCATGCCTGCCTTTTTCTTAGGGGAAATCACGACGAGTTGTGCCTGCAATGGCTCCTCGAGGGCAAGGCAAACCCGCTATGGCTGGAATCGGGAGGAGATGCTACCCGGAAATCCTACCGGGGCATTGGCCTGCAAACGCGTGAAGGGCACATTCAGTTTCTGCAGGCGCTTGAGGATTATTACAGGGATCCCGGGAACCGCCTGTTCCTGCATGCCGGGTTTACGAACCTCAAAGGGGTCCAACACGAATATTTCTCCAAAAACTTCTACTGGGACCGTACTCTTTGGGAGACGGCTCTTTCCCTGAACCCGGGGTTAAAGCCCCAGGACGCCCTATACCCTTCAAGGCTGAAGCTGTATTCAGAAATCTTTATAGGTCATACCCCGGTTACAGGCCTCGGACATAAAACTCCCTACCGGGCAGCCAATGTATGGAATGTGGATACCGGGGCAGCCTTTAAGGGCCCGCTCTCTGTACTGGAAGTGGAAAGTAAAACGGTTTGGCAAAGCCAGCCCGTGTACGCGTATTATCCCGGAGAACAGGGACGCAACTAAACGTTTTGAACCATTGGGCAGTGGCCTGCCCCAGGATTAGATCTTGCCGCGGGTGTGCTGCTGCTGCCACCTGGCCAGTTCCCTCCATTTTCCTTCGTAGGCCATACGGGCCTGCATGGGCCAGGAAGCGGGGTCGTGAATCTTATAGCGGTCTCCCCCGGAATCGAGAACCTCCTGGCACTTGGCCACGGAAATTTCCGAAAGCGCTTTCCATGATTTTATCTGAAAATTGTGAAAAAGTCCTTCGATCTTCGGTCCGATCCCTTCTATTGTGGTAAGGTCATCCTGCAGGACTTTTTTGCCAAGTGCGGTCCTGGCGGCATCCGCATCAAATGGGATGGCCCGGGAGACATTGCGCGCCTTTGCGACAGCCAGTCGTTCCATACAGGAATCCAGTTCGGCTTTCAGTTTTTCATTTGAGGAATTGAGAACCTCCAGTTCACTTCGAACAGGGGAGGATCCCTTGGGCCCTCTTCCCCAGATGTATCCTATGACCCCACAAAAAATACCCGATAACATCGGGATTATCCAGTACAAAAGATTCGTGTTTTCGATGTCCATAACTGACCATAAAGTAAAGGGGATTAGCACGGAAAGACCTTATTCAAAATGGGTCTGGCGAAACGGAATTCCCAACGGCTTATCCCAGTATACAAGGTATTAAAAATTCCCGGATTAGAGGCGTATTCTCCGCAGGAGACAGTAATTTTCGGATAAGCGGGAACCCCATGTCGTTTTGGCGGGATCTGTCAAATTTGCCAACCATACAATTATAAATGCAGGTTATACAATTGATTTTGTTTGAATTGCCTTTTTTGGGAAATTTATAGAAACCTCTGATGGGTTATTTTAACTCCGGTAATAGTCTGCAATCCTGCAGGGTCCCCATCTGTGTGGGTTTTATTTTGGATTAGTTTGGTTAGTTTGAAAATCCGCCAATAGCCCGCTAAGCTGCTATGGCGGATTTTTCGTTAATATAGGGCCCCCTCAGCCCTGTTTCGGAGCGCTGCCGGGTCCGGACCTGTGCTTAAAGGTCAAACTTAATACCTTGTGCAAGGGGTAGTTCCGTACTGTAATTTATGGTATTTGTCTGGCGGCGCATGTAAATCTTCCAGGCGTCCGACCCGGATTCACGACCGCCTCCGGTTTCTTTTTCTCCTCCAAAGGCACCGCCGATCTCCGCGCCGGAAGTCCCGATATTCACATTGGCAATTCCGCAGTCGCTGCCCGCTGCGGACAAAAAGGCCTCGGCCTCCCGGAGGTTGTTCGTCATAATGGCTGAAGAGAGTCCCTGCCGTACCCCGTTTTGCTGGGCAATGGCATTTTCAACACCACCGTGGTACTTCAAAAGGTACAGAATAGGAGCAAAAGTCTCATGCTGAACAATTTCATAGTGGTTTTCTGCCTCAGCAATTGCCGGCCTCACGTAGCAACGGCTTTCAAACCCGGGCCCATCCAGGACCCCGCCGGGCACGATAAGGCTTCCGCCCTCTTCAACGACCTTGCGTAGGGCTTCCTGATACATGGCTACTGCCTCCCTGTCGATCAGTGGCCCCACATGGTTGTTTTGGTCAAGGGGGTTGCCAATTCTCAGCTGGCCATAGGCCCTGACCAGGGCATCCCGGACCTCGTCGTAAATGGATTCGTGAATGATCAGTCTGCGGGTTGAAGTACATCGCTGGCCACAAGTACCCACCGCCCCGAAGACGGCCCCGATTACAGTCATCTTTATATCGGAATCCGGGGTAACGATAATGGCGTTATTTCCCCCCAGCTCAAGGAGGGTTTTTCCAAGCCGGGCACCAACAGCCTGGGCCACGATTTTTCCCATCCGGATAGATCCGGTGGCAGATACCAGGGGAACCCGCTCGTCCTGTGTCATAAATTCTCCCACCCGGTAATCCCCGTTGATGAGGCAGGAAACACCTTCAGGCATGCCGTTTTCCCGGAATACTTCTGCAGCGATATGCTGGCAGGCAACCCCGCACAGGGGTGCTTTCTCAGAGGGTTTCCATACACAGACATCACCACAGACCCAGGCCAGGGCCGTATTCCAACTCCAGACAGCTACCGGAAAGTTGAAAGCGGAGATAATCCCCACAATCCCCAGGGGGTGGTACTGTTCGTACATCCTGTGTTTCGGACGCTCCGAGTGCATGGTAAAACCGTGTAACTGCCGGGATAGACCAACCGCAAAATCACAGATATCGATCATTTCCTGTACTTCCCCAAGGCCTTCCTGATAGGATTTGCCCATTTCATAGGATACCAGTTTCCCAAGGGGTTCTTTCAATTCCCGAAGCCGCTCTCCGAACTGGCGTACGATCTCACCCCGTTTGGGCGCCGGTACCGCCCTCCATATTTTGAATGCTTCAGTGGCTCTTTCAATCACCTTTTCATAGTCTGCACGGGTAGTTGTCTGAACCTTTGCAATCAGGGCCCCGTCGACAGGGGATGCTGATTCGAGGATTTCTCCTTCTGCAAAGCAGTTTTCTCCGGTGGATGAACCTGGGTTCAAATCCCGGATCCCAAGCGCCTGTAAAGCTTCTTCAATTCCAAAATCAAGTGCCACTTCAGCCATTTTGTAACGTATTAAATCTGTTTTGTTAGAATTCCTACAAAATTACGAAATCTCTGGCCGGGAAGAGGTATTCAGGCATGAAACTTTTTAAGGCCGGTGCAGGGGATTTGGATTTCGAAATATGGAACAGCAATACCAGAAATTCCCTTAAAACCGCAATAAGATTTTCAAGTTCAATCTCCAACGCCCCAGGGGAATACTGCCATGTATATGGGCAGTATACTATGATTCCGGGGTTGAGGTAAAACGCTGGTCAGCTTCCATCACGCCGCCACAGTGGTCGCAGGTCCGCAGCTCTGCGGAGTTGTAAAAGTGCTCAAAATGGGGCAGGAAGTCTTTTTCGATGTCGTTCAGGGTAAAGTAGACTTCGTGGAGTTTGTGATTGCAGTTTTCGCAGTACCAGAGCAGGCCGTCTTTAAGGTTTAGGTGATCCCTCCGCCGTTCGATTACCAGGCCTATGGAATTGGCATGTCTTTCCGGGGAGTGGGGCACTTTGGCGGGATGCAGGTACATGTCTCCCGGGCCCAGTTTAAGCGTCTTTTTCTTTCCTTCTTCCTGAACGTGTACCTCGATGTTACCTTCCAGCTGGTAGAACAGCTCTTCGGTTTCATTGTAATGGTAGTCTTTTCGGGCATTGGGTCCTGCGACGATCATTACGATATAATCTCCGGCCTCTTTGTAGAGGTTCCTGTTGCCTACAGGGGGTTTTAACTCATCCCGGTGGGCATCTATCCATTGGCTGAGGTTGAAAGGTGGGAGGATCTTCATACGGCCTGGTTTCAGATGTCAGGACCTAAAGATAAGTAAAAAGAACAGCTCAGCCTGCCCTTGTTTAGATGTGCGGAGACCGCGAAGCTGTTACTTCAAATAAAAAAGCTGGGTAAAGTAGAGTGTTCCTTCGGAATCCTTCTTTACACTTATGGCAGTGTGCGAAAAATTTCCTTCCATGGTTTTCCTGTGGGATTCGCTGGAAAGCCACGCTTCGAGGGTCATCTCAGAGGAGAGGTATCCCATGGCGACATTTTCAGAGACCGCCTTTGCATTTTCTTCTTTTGAAATGCCGGAGACTCTTGCACCAAAATTATCGTGGGTAAGTGTTCCTTTTTTAACCATGTAATCCGTATGTGAATTGGCATACTTGTAGGCAACCTCACTGAACGAAAGCGTTTTTTGCCCCTGAGCATCCCGGTGCCGGTTCACCAGCTGAAGCAGCTCGGCTTCCATAGAAGTTACGTTCTGTGCTGTGAGAATCTCCTCTGTTTCCAGAGACTCCTTGGAGCAGGAGATGCTGAAGACTACAAGAATGGCCAAAAGTACGTGCCGCAATTTCATATAGATCCTAATTGCAAGCAGGCCAGTACGTGTTATGCAAGACTTGGGGAGTCTTTTTCTGTCCGGAGACTATCCATCAATATTAAGCACATTAGGACAGAAAGGCATCTTCAGCGGCTTTTTTTTCGATAAATTGGCAAAAGCTGCCGAAGATCTGCAAAATAATAAAATCTGTGAGAGTAGAATTATGGATTCAGGCACCGGGGGAAAGGATTTGTAATTCGGTTAAATGAGTTTAAATCTCCGGAAGCGTTAAAGGGTCGGCTTCAAGAATACTTGAAAAAATAAACGCCCCGGTATCCTTCAGGGGTCCGTAAAAGATCGATTTTTCGAAGGCCTCAGGTTGGATCTCGTGAAGGGGTAAGCCAGCCCGCTCCAGGAATATCATCAGGGAACCGAGGATCACGGCCACCTTGACGATTCCAAAAATCCCCCCGGCAATTCGGTTCAGCAGACCCAGCATGGCAAAATCCGCTACACGAGTCAGGGCCTTGCCCAACAGGTGCACAACCACCACAATCCCCAGAAAGGTAATGATGAAAGCGGTGATCTTGATATAAGTAGCATCCCAGTCCAGGCGTTCGTTGAGGTAATCAGATGTAATGTAGGAAAAGTGTATGGTGCCGTAGATACCCGCAACCAGAGCGATTACTGAAGCAATCTCCACGAAGAAACCATTTTTTAGCCCCCTGAAAAGCCCGTAGGCCAGCAGGACACCGAGGATGATATCCAAAATTCCCATACCCTGTTTTTAACAAAGATAGCGCATTGATTTGTACCTTTGGGCTTTCCACAAAGCACTGCAAATCTTTTGAAAAGTATGTCTCGGGATCCACTACTGAAAGAACGATGGGAAGTACTGTCTGAAAAGTTGTCACAGCAATTTGCCGACGGAGCCCCTCTTGACTTGGACGCTATCATTTATCTGATAGGGGTGCAGGAACTCGGGCAATTACACCGTTCTTTCAAAAAGGATGAAAAAATCAACCTGATGCATATTGCCATTTGCAGGCTGCTGGAACCCTATGGCTACTATGAATTCGATTATTTTGATGAGCAGGGGTGGCCGCACTACCGGTTGGTTGAATCCCTTCCACCGTTAAGGCCAGGGGAACAGTCGGTCCTGATGAAAGAGGCAATCGTATCCTATTTCACCGAGAAGGAATACCTGCCATGACACCTGAAACGCCATATTACGCTGTGGTTTTCACCTCCCGGAGAACACCTCTGGAGGAGGAGCCATACGCTGAAATGGCTTCTGAAATGATGGAACTTGCCCGCAAACAACCCGGATTTCTCGGGGTAGACCACGCAAGAGAGGATATCGGGATTACTGTGAGTTACTGGGATTCGCTGAAAAGTATTGCCGACTGGAAATCCCATTCGAGGCATATGCTTGCCCAGGAAAAGGGTCGGGAGCGCTGGTACGAATCCTACACCATTCGGATTTGCCGGGTGGAAAGGGAATACTCCTTTGTTGGTAAGGGGTCGGAAAGTGTAAAAACGACTGACCGCAGCTCTTAGCTATTTCATAACAGTGCAGGTTTGACAGCCATCCCCTTATCCCTTATTTTTGGGCAAAACTGAAAATTGCCATGAAAGAAGCACGCCCCTTTTCAGCTCTTACCAGGCCTGAGGACCTCGCGGCATTAACTTCGGAAACTTTTGATCTGGTAGTCATCGGAGGGGGGATTACAGGAGCAGGTATAGCCCTGGATGCTGCTTCGCGTGGGTTGAAGGTGGTGCTTTTGGAAAAAGGGGATTTCGCCTCCGGCACGAGCAGCAAATCTACCAAACTCATTCACGGAGGGCTTCGGTATCTGAAACAGTTTGATTTCTGGCTGGTCAAGGAAGTGGGATCCGAAAGGGCCATTGTGCACAATCTGGCCCCGCACCTGGTGCTCCCGGAAAAAATGCTGCTACCCCTCATCGACGGAGGCTCGTATGGAAAATGGCTCACTTCCATCGGGCTCAAAGTATATGATATCCTTGCACAGGTTACGGACGACGATAAAAGGCAAATGCTCGAGAAGAAAGAAGCACTGAAAAAAGAGCCGTTGTTGCCCAAGAAACTTCTGAAGGGAGCCGGATTCTATGCGGAATACCGGACGGACGATTCCCGCCTGACCATTGAAAACATTAAAACCAGTCTCAATTTCGGTGCCCGGGCCCTCAATTATACGGAAGTGACTGATTTTCGCTATGACGATAATGGAATAGTATCCGGAGTTGTGGCGGTGGACCTGATAGGAGGTAAGCCCTTTCAGGTGGCCTCCCGGTATGTGATCAGTGCTGCCGGTCCCTGGGTAGACGACCTCAGAAGTGTCAATCACAGCAAGAAGGGAAAGCGACTCCACCTCACCAAAGGGGTGCATCTGGTATTTCCCTTTGAGAAGCTCCCGGTAAGGCAGTCCGTATACTTTGACGTTCCAGACGGCAGGATGATCTTTGCCATCCCCAGGGGCAGGGTCACCTACGTGGGGACTACCGACACCAACTACAATTCTGACAAGGATGATGTGCGGACAGACCTGGCAGATGCAATTTACCTGATCTCAGCGGTCAATAACATGTTTCCTTCCATCGAATTGGAAATGTCGGATATAGAGTCTTCCTGGGCCGGACTCAGGCCGCTGATCCATGAAGAAGGCAAATCGGCGGCTGAACTTTCCCGAAAGGACGAGATCTTCACCTCAGATACCGGGCTCATCAGCATTGCAGGAGGCAAGCTCACGGGATATCGAAAAATGGCGGAAAGGGTGGTCAACCGGATTTTGAGGAAGATGGAGGAAGGCCTGGGCCTGGAGTTCAGGGAATGCATTACGGACGAAATCCCGCTTTGTGGAAATGAGTTCTCCAAATTCAAGCAGGTTAAAAAATATATAGGTGAAGTGGCCGCAGAACTTGAACCGGAGGGATTTGAGCACTACGATGCCTGGTATCTCGTTACGAATTACGGCAGGCAAACCGATGAAATACTCAAGACCTACCGAAAATTCAAGGATGCCGATATTCATTGGAGGCTGATGAAAGCCGAACTGCATTTCGGGCTTGCCCATGAGATGGTACAAAACCCGATGGATTTTCTCATCCGAAGGACCGGGCGCCTTTATTTCGACATACATTCGGTACGAAAGTACCACGGTATGGTGATCGATGAGTGTGCTAAAAAACTAAAGGCCGGGTCGAAGTCCAAAGCCACATGGAAAGCCGAAATTGAAAGCCAGATCGAACGCCACAGTTCCTTCAGCCTGTAAAAGATCTGGCGGATCCGGGGACCGGGCCTTAGGGGTCAACTGATTACGTCAGCGAGCTCGGTGAAGACTTTTTTCGGATTTTCGTTCTTATACAGCACCCGGTAAACGGCATCGATGATGGGCGTTTTCACCGCCTTTTCAAACCCTTCTTTGATTTTGTAGGCACTTTTCAAGGCGTAATACCCCTCTGCCACCATATTCATTTCCATC
>SBFL01000271.1 GCA_006227965.1 Bacteroidota bacterium
CCTGTAATCATCCCGCTTAGAACGTCCCCGCTTCCGGCAGTTGCCATTCCTGGGTTACCACTTGAATTTATATATCCCCTGCCCTGGTACAGGATCAGGGTATGCGCTCCTTTGATCAACAATACACATTGACGCGCCTCCGCAAAATCCCTGGCTTTCTCAAGTTTATCAAAATCGTCCTTCCACTCCCCGATTAATCGCCTGAGTTCTCCCGGATGAGGGGTGAGGATGCTGTCCCTGGGGATTGCACTCAGGGATTCCGGAGCCCCGCTTAGAATGTTCAGAGCATCGGCATCCAGCAGTACGGGCTGCTGTTGCCTCCCGAGCCATTCAAGAAAGGCCCTGGCCGTTGCCTGGGAAGTACCCATGCCCATGCCCGTGCCAATTGTATATCCTGTAGTTTCTGCCGGGAATTCCACGTGCTCCTCCTTCCCTGAGGTAGTCCATACCATAATTTCAGGCAGCTGGGCCTGCAAGGGAATGTATCCGCAACCCGGGACACAGGCAGTTACCAGCCCGGTGCCGCTGAGCAGCGCAGCTCTGGCGGCGAGGATCACGGCCCCTACTTTGCCATGACTACCCCCTAGGATGAGGGTGTGTCCGTAAGTCCCTTTGTGTGAGAACCGTTCCCGGGGGCGGTAAAAGGAGCGGGCGAGCCCCGCCCCGTAAAATTCATATTCCACCTCAACGCGGTTCATAAAATCCCTGTCCAGGCCAATGTCGAGAACTTCCCATCTACGTATAAACCGCCCTGTCTGCGGCAGGAAGAAAACCAGTTTGGGTGCGCCGAAGGTAAGCAGGCAATCTGCCCGGATCACGGCCTCCACATCCGTGGGGACCCTGTCCGTGAAAAGGCCCGATGGCATATCGATGCTCAGTATGAAGGCGCCCGAATCGTTCAGGGCATGGAACAAGGCCCCCACCCAGGGAGCGGGTGGGCGGTTCAGCCCGATGCCGAAAACCGCGTCGACCACGAGTTCAGAGGCCGGAACTGCCGGAAGGGCGGACTCGGAATCCAGGTACTCAGGCCAAACATCCCGTTCCTTAAGCCGTTTCAGGTTGGTCAAAAAATCTTCAGACCGGGTATCGCTGTATTTCACGACATACACTGATACAAGATAGCCGTGATCCTGCAGGTGCCTGGCCACTGCCAGCCCATCTCCCCCGTTGTTGCCGATCCCGCAAAAAACATGAATGTGGGTGGGAGCTCCGTTAAGCCGGTCATGTATCCATTCAAAGACACGGATCGCAGCCCGCTCCATAAGCATTTCACTGGAGATGCCTTCCCTGGACAGGGTCTGCCGGTCCGCCTCATAGATTTGCTCCTGACTAAGGATCTTCATGTAGTTCCGCGAATGTGATTTTCTCATATAAAGGAACTAAATGTTGCAGGGATTCAAAAGAAAATCCCTTAAAATCTCAATTGTTCATAATTGGAAGGCTACTGTTTGCCCGGCTTTTCAAATATGCTACTTTTGGGTTTGCGGGAGTGTCCGCCGGTTGCAGCAGCCTGACCATTCCGATCCCGCCCTTAAGAAAGTCCTGAGATTCAAATAACCAGCTCATGAACGTACTGAAGTTTGGCGGCAGTTCCGTAGCCGATCCGGAAGCCATCGGGAGGACCCTCTCCATTGTGAGGCAATCAGAGCAGCCCGTTCTGGTAGTGGTTTCGGCCCTGGGGGGCATCACGGACCTGCTCCTGGAAGCGGCCCACCTGGCCTCCGGACAGGAGGAGGCCTGGAAACAGCGCCTGGAAGTGATTGAGTTCCGGCACCTTGAGGTGGTACGTGGTTTGATCCCGATTGCGGAACAGGCCCCTGTCCTCAGCAGGGTAAAGAAGGACCTCAATATTCTGGAAACCCTGCTGGAAGGCGCTTATCTGATCGGGGAAACCACCCCGAAACTACTGGCCAAGATCGTAAGTTTCGGGGAGCTGATGTCTTCCTACCTAATTGCCTCCTATTACAGGAGCCAGGGAGTTGCCGCCGTTTTCAAAGACAGCCGGGAACTCATACGTACAAATGACGCGTATACAAACGCCGGGGTACTAAGGGAGGTCACCTATTCCCTGGTTTCAGAAGCCCTGGACGGGAGGGACCCTGTGGTGGTCCTGCCTGGATTTATAGGCTCGAACGAAAACGGAGATACCACTACCCTGGGGCGCGGTGGATCCGATTATTCTGCCGCCCTGTTTGCGGCCGCCACTAAAGCCACCTGCCTGGAAATATGGACGGATGTAAGCGGCATGTACACCGCCAACCCGAGGCTGGTTAAGGGCGCCAGGCCCATTGCCCTTCTCTCCTACGAGGAAGCCATGGAACTATCCCATTTCGGAGCCAAAGTACTGTATCCCCCGACCATCCAGCCGGTACTGCAGGCGGGAATACCCCTCCTGATAAAGAATACATTTGCCCCCGGGGAACCCGGTACCCGAATCGAAGCCTCAGGAAACCTTGAGGGCAGGACGGTACGCGGGATCAGTTACGTGCCTGACATTGGCCTTTTATCACTTGAAGGACCTGGCATGATAGGGATCCCGGGCATTAGCAAAAGGTTTTTCGAAGTGCTCTCGGAGAAAGGGATAAATGTGGTCTTTATCACACAGGCATCCTCTGAGCATTCCATATGTGTGGGGATTTCCGAGGGGCAACTCGAAGGGGCAGAGAAAGCAACGAATCAGGCCTTTGGATATGAAATAGAACGGGGCGAGATCAACCCTGCGGTGGTGGAAGGCGGACTGTCCATTGTGGCCCTTGTTGGGGACCAAATGAAGGAACACCAGGGACTGAGCGGGAAAATGTTTAGTGCCCTTGGCCGTAACAACGTGAACATCCGGGCTATTGCCCAGGGGGCCTCCGAACGAAACATCTCAGCCGTGATCCGGCGGGAAGACGTTAAAAAGGCATTGAATACCCTGCACGAAGCTTTTTTTGAGGAACGCATCAAACAATTGAACCTTTTTGTGATGGGCGTCGGAAATGTCGGCTCCCGGCTCATGGACCAGATTCGCAGGCAGCAGCAGGTCCTGAAAGAAGAGCGCCGCCTGTTACTCCGGGTCGTGGGAATTTCAAACTCCCGCCACATGGTCTTTCGGGAAAACGGCCTGGATCTGGACCATTGGGAGGCACTTCTCGGGGAAGGCCCGCCGGCAGACTTACATGAATTCCACCGGCAGGTGCGCGCGATGAACCTCAGGAATACAATTTTTGTGGACAATACGGCCAGCGCGGAAGTTTCCCAGTGGTATGGTAAATACCTGCAGGGAAGCGCGGCCGTGGTTACCTGTAATAAGATAGCCTGTTCATCTGCCTACGGGACCTATTCAGGGCTGAAGGAACTATCCCTGTCCTATGCCGCCCCCTTCCTTTTCGAAACCAACGTGGGAGCCGGCCTGCCAATCATTGACACCCTGAAAAACCTGGTGCTTTCCGGAGACCGGATCCATAAGATCCAGGCAGTGCTTTCTGGCAGCCTGAACTTTATCTTCAATCAGTATAACGGGGATTCCCCTTTCGCGGAAGTCGTACGCGAGGCACAACGGCAGGGCTACACCGAACCGGACCCCAGGATTGACCTCAGCGGGGTGGACGTGATGCGCAAAATCCTTATCCTGGCACGGGAAAGCGGATACCAGCTGGAACTGGATGAGATTGAAAACCATTCCTTTCTGCCCGGGCAGGCACAAAACGCTCCGGACACTGCTAAATTCTACGAGGCACTGGAAGCCGGGGAAACCCATTTCGCCGGATTGTACAGGGAAGCCAATGATTCCGGAAAGCGCCTGAAATACGTCGCAGAATTCAATAAGGGCAAGGCGAGCGTCGGGCTCCTGCAGGTCCCGGAAGGCCATGATTTTTATCATCTGAAAGGGAGCGATAATATTGTATTATTCCACACCGACCGGTATCAGGAGCAGCCCCTGATCATAAAAGGGGCCGGGGCCGGGGCTGATGTGACCGCGTCGGGGATTTTTGCCGATATCATTCGTGTGGGTAATTTTTAGATAGCTATTACAACAGGCCTGTTAAACCAGATAACACCCATTCATGGACCAAAGCACGATAAGCGTATTTTGCCCGGCTACCATTGCCAACCTCTCCTGCGGATTTGACGTACTCGGACTCGCCCTGAAAGGCGTCGGCGACCGTATGAACGTAAGGCTGACCAGCAACCCTGGGGTCCAGATTACAAGGATCACCGGAGGAGACCTTCCCATGGATGCCGGAAAAAACGTGGCCGGAGTTGCGGCCATGGCCCTTCTGGAAGCGAGTGATTTCGGGGGCGGAGTGGAAATTGAGATCGAAAAACACATTCTGCCCGGAAGCGGCATTGGCAGCAGCGCCGCCAGTGCCGCAGGAGCCGTCTGGGCGATAAACAACTTGTTGGGGGATCCTTTTACCCTTCCGCAACTCGTGAGCTTTGCCGTAGCCGGGGAGGCCCTGGCAAGCGGGGCCCCTCATGCCGACAATGTAGCCCCGGCCCTCTACGGCGGGATCACCCTGATCAGGGGGTACGATCCCCTGGATATAGCGAGGGTACACTGCCCTGCCCTGCTCCACGCCGTGGTACTCCACCCCCAGATCGAATTGAAGACCTCGGATTCCCGAAGCATCCTTAAAAAGACCATTACCCTGAAACAGGGGATCCGCCAATGGGGAAACGTGGGCGGGCTGATCACAGGTCTTTTTACGGAAGACTATGGCCTGATCAGCCGTTCCCTGGAGGATGTGATCATCGAGCCTGTGCGTTCCCTGCTCATCCCGGGATTTGGGGAAATGCGGGCTATTGCTTTGAAGTCAGGAGCCCTGGGCTTTGGTATTTCGGGATCCGGGCCTTCCGTCTTTGCGCTTACACGTGGCGCAGACACCGCCCGAAGAACCGAAGAGGCCCTCACACGGGGGTATGAATCCGTCGGGATACCCTTCAGGACCTTTTCGTCCCCGGTCAACCGCATGGGGGTCCGGCCCTGGTAACATAAACCCTATGAAGCAACCAGCGATGCACTACTACAGCCTGGAACACAATGCCCCTGAGGTGACCTTCAGGGAAGCTGCCCTTAGGGGGATTGCCCCGGACCGGGGGCTTTACTTCCCAAAGTACTTTCCCGCATTCCCAAAAACCTTCTGGGAGTCTGTGAGTAGGCGAGACTTTTTCGATGTTGCCTTCGAACTGATGTCCCCTTACACAGGGGATTCCCTTCCTGAAGACACCCTCCGGGATATTCTGAAGGCTGCCCTGAGCTTCGATTTTCCACTGGTATGGCTCAGCGAAAGGATGGCCGTTATGGAGCTCTACCATGGACCTACCATGGCATTCAAGGATGTCGGGGCCGGTTTTATGGCGGGATGCTTGGGGTATTTTCCGAGGCTTCGGATGTGAAAACCACCGTGCTTGTAGCCACCAGCGGGGGCACCGGGGGTGCTGTTGCCCGTGGGTTCCTGGGGGTTCAGGGAGTAGAGGTGGTCATCCTCTACCCCGAAGGCATGGTTAGCGATATACAGGAACGTCAGCTGACCACCCTTGGAGAAAACATCAGGGCCCTCCGGGTGACGGGCACTTTTGACGACTGCCAGCACATGGTCAAACGGGCCTTTCTGGACCCCGCCCTGAAGGAAAAACAGCACCTCACCTCGGCCAACAGCATCAATGTTGCCAGGTGGCTGCCGCAAATGCTGTATTATGTTAAAGGCTTCCAGCAGTGGGGAACGGACAGGGAAGCCCCTGTTTTTTCAGTGCCCAGTGGCAATTTCGGAAATATATGCGCCGGTATGCTGGCCGCTCAGATGGGATTGCCCGTGAGTCATTTTGTCGCTGCCACAAATGTCAACGACACGGTACCCCGTTACATGGAAAGCAAGCGCTATGACCCCAGGCCCGCCGTCGCCACCCTCTCAAATGCCATGGATGTGGCCGACCCGAGCAATTTTGTCAGGATCCGGGAATTGTTCCGGGATCGCTTTCCAGCCCTCGCTTCCCGGTTTACTGCCCTTGCCTTTGACGATACGCAGACCCTGGAGGCCATCAAATCCCTCTACCAGTCTTATGGATATGTGGCCGACCCTCACGGGGCCATTGGATATCTCGGGCTGAAACAGTACCTGCAATCTTCCCCGGATCAATCGGGGATCTTCCTTGAAACAGCCCATCCCATCAAATTCAGGGAAGCCGTGGAAGACTGCCTCGGGATTTCCCTTGAGGTGCCGGGTCAAATACGGGACCTCCTGGACCGGCAGAAAAAATTCACGCCGATCCGGTCCTATGAAGAGCTTCGGGAAAACCTCCTTTAAGGAGGTGGTTCAACCTGTTCTTCCAACTATTTTCAATACTTTTGGGACAACTATCCGCAGTCCTATGAAAGAAACCGCACTGACCGAAACGCACAAGGCCCTTGGGGCTAAAATGGTCCCTTTTGCAGGCTATACGATGCCAGTCTCCTATGAAGGAGTCAATGCCGAACACCAGACCGTCCGGGAAGGAGTTGGCGTATTCGATGTCTCCCATATGGGGGAATTTCTGATCGAAGGCCCAAACGCCCTCGAACTCATTCAAAAAGTTACTTCTAACGATGCCTCCAAGCTTGAAGAGGGCCGGGCACAATACAGCTGCCTGCCTAATGAGACAGGGGGAATTGTGGACGACCTCATCGTCTACCGGGTCAAACCGGAGACTTATCTGCTGGTGGTCAATGCCTCGAATATAGACAAGGACTGGGCGCATATTTCCAGGTTTAACGAATCCATCGGGGCAGAGATGCGGAATATCTCAGATGCGTATTCCCTGCTGGCGATACAGGGGCCCAAAGCCTCAGAGGCCATGCAGCCCCTTACCTCAGTCGATCTCAGGAGCATTCCGTTCTATCATTTTGTCGTGGGGGATTTTGCCGGTATTCCCCATGTGATCATTTCGGCCACGGGGTACACCGGATCCGGCGGGTTTGAAATCTACTGCAAGAACGAGGAGGTTCAGCAGGTCTGGGACCGGGTATTGGAGGCAGGGAGAGGCTTTGGCATCAAACCCATAGGGCTGGCTGCCAGGGATACCTTGCGTCTTGAGATGGGGTACTGCCTTTACGGCAATGACATAAGCGACACTACCTCACCTCTGGAGGCGGGACTGGGATGGATCACCAAATTCACCAAGGACTTCGTGAACCGGGATTCCCTGGCAGCCCAGAAGGAGGCAGGGGTGGAACGGAAACTGGTCGGGTTTGAGCTGGATCAAAAGGGCATCCCAAGACAGGGGTACCCTATTTTGGACGCCGATGGAAATCCCATCGGCGAGGTGACTTCAGGGACCATGTCCCCTTCCCTGGGCAAAGGAATCGGCCTTGGATACGTCACCGTTTCCCATGCCAGCCCCGGGACCACAGTGTATATCCAAATTCGTAAAAACCACCTGCCGGCAACGGTGGTCAAAACACCTTTCTACAAAGGGTAGACTGGGCATAAACCGGGCTGAGGCGTGCGTGAAGAGGGGAAGAGGATACTGATTTTAGGAGGCAGCGGGTTTCTGGGAAATGCCATCTACAAAGA
The DNA here is from genome assembly GCA_006227965.1 of Bacteroidota bacterium. Classification (GTDB taxonomy): domain Bacteria; phylum Bacteroidota; class Bacteroidia; order Flavobacteriales; family Flavobacteriaceae; genus Robiginitalea. Next base: position 7,533 of record SBFL01000271.1, read on the forward strand.
ACTTTGTAATTATTACGACACATACGGGACCTTTTGTTCTGCCCGCAGAAGCTTTGAGGGCAACAGAAAATTCCTGCACTATGACATGCTGGAGGACGATATCCACCGGCTGTTGCAGGAGGTAAAGCCCCATATTATAATCTCGGCGCTCCGGGGGGACTTCGGGGCCCAGATCCAGGCGCATCTCCACATTACAGAATACCTGAGCAAACACCGGGCGCGACTACTCTTCCTTTCTTCAGCAAACGTTTTTGACGCTTACAGCAAATATCCCTCTTACGAATACGACAAAACACTATCAGAGAGTATTTACGGCAGGCTGAAAATCCGTATCGAAAACATGTTGCTTCGCCTTCCATCCAGGAAAATGGCAATCCTGCGGCTCCCTATGGTTTTTGGGAATACTTCCCCCAGAATCCGGGAGATCAAACAGGCCCTCAGCAGCGGGGAACCCATCGAGGTCTTTCCCAACCTGGTAATGAATG
>SBFL01000245.1 GCA_006227965.1 Bacteroidota bacterium
GTCTGCATCGGCATCTTCCACGCTGATAGCGGCAAGTTCTGCATCGGTGGCAAAGGTTGGGTCCAAATCCAGAGGGAGGGTTCCGCCACTGTCTGTCAATTCTATAGATGTCCCATTTAATTCAAGATTCGTATTAATCTCGTTGAATGGATCCGGATCGTTATCCACCGCATTGGTTCCTCCAACAGCAATCCAGACTGCCCCATCCCACGCGAAGAGTTGCCCTGCGCTGATATCCACATAGGTCTGACCTGCACTGGTTCCGGGATTTCCTGGTAAACCTGTACCCGTAAGTGAAAATTCATTCGTGGGATCCGTATCGAGATCTGACGCATTGCTCGCGGCCAATGCGTCAATGGCATCCTGCACCAGGGTTGCACCCAGCTGGGCGGCACTATCGTCAAAGGAAACCTCTGAGGCGTCCTGATCATCCGTGGCAAAGAGCCCGCCATCAGGCCCTGTGGTTACTGAATTTCCGGACTCTCCACTAATCAATTCTGGGATTGCCACATCAATATCCACGTCTTCAAATAGGGCATTTTCAGGAATACCTCCCAAGGTTATCGATCCACCGGGGGAGGAAAGGGTACCATCTCCCTGAAATTCTGTAACGTCCACCTCCAGGGCACCGTCCGCATTCTGAACGAGTCCGGTTCCGGCAACCGAAGCATCAATTTTATCTGCCGTAATAGCATCCTGTGCTATGTCCCCGGTTTGAACACCTAAATCTGCAAGCTCACTTGTACCGATAGCTCCATCGGCCACATCCAGGGTAAGCGGGTCCACATCAATACCGGTGCCGGACAAAACGAGTGTGGCGTCTGTGGGGCCCGTTACCTCGTTGCCGACAACCCCGTCCGGGTTGTCATAAAACACTCCGTTTACAGATCCCTCCAGAATATCGTTCCCCGGATCCTGGCTGACCAGGTCTGCCGTTATAAGGTACCCTGCATCATTGTCAAATGTACTGACCCTGACCAGGTTTAGGTCGATCTCCGCCCCGGTAACCGCGTTGTCCTCTATTTCTTCCGTCCCCACGGAATTTGGAGCCAGTTTCGCTGCATTGATGGCATTGTTCTGAATATCCTGACTGGTGACGCTGAAATCGATGATGTTGTTGAATTCCCCGGTATCGTCTCCCCCGCGGATCCGGCCCACTTCAAAATTGAACCGGTCCTCGAATTCGGTGATGATGATGGTGGAATCCCGGTTTACGATCGCCTCGTTAGTAAAGGAAAGCCCCAGGGCCTCGCAAAGGTTGATCCAGCGCTGGCTGTAGTAGAACAGGCACGCTTCGTCCGTATTGTAGACCAATGCCCCTTCCGAGGGTGCAATGGCCTCCATCTGGGCCGTGGTAACCCGGGTGATTACCAGCACCTGCTCGGTACTCTCCAGTTCCAGGAGGGAGGCCGGGTCAATGTTTTGGGGGTTGTCGCCTATCTTGACCTGGGCAGACAATGCCTGGCAAAGAAGCAGGGCGAAGAGTGGGGTGAGGTGCTTCATCTTCATAACGCAGTTTTTAGTGCTCTCCGGGAACAGTCGCTGAATCCCAAACGGTTTCCGTACGGGAAAGCAAATTTAAGATTCTGGGGGGAATCCACGCCCATTTTAGCCGGAATAACCTCTTTTATGGATTAACGGGAATCCCTTGATTTCAGGCTGCCAAAATAGGCCTGTTGCCTGCAGTTCAGCAGCATGATCCCCACGGTATGTCCTGCCATAAGGTGTTCCTTAACATAAGTTTATGGGCAGTCTCTTTTTTTTTAGGTGAAGTTCCTTTTTCTTTATGGTTCTTTAGTACTGGATTTGATGAAGAAATTTTACCTGTTTTTGCTATGCCTGGGGGTATTTGGCCCGGCAGGAGCCCAGGACGAGGACCGCAGCCTGCTCCGCGGGACCGTTCTGTACCGGAATTCCGTGGTTCCCAACGAAAACGTCATTAACACCACTGCCCAGCTGGCCACCATAACCAATGAGCAGGGGCGCTTCGCAATCCCGGTAAAGGAAGGGGACGAACTGGTATTCATGGCGTTGAATTACCAGCTGCAGGTGGTGAAGATCACCGCAGAGATCATAAAAAACAACCGGCTGGTGGTGGAGGTGACCGAAAAAGTAACCGAACTGGACGAAGTGGTGGTCAGCCCAGAAGACCAGGAGGAATTCATTCGCCTGAGCAATGAGGATTTCAAGGGTTTTGATTACGATACGGATGAAACCTCGGATGTGGTAAATATTGCGGAGGACGCCACGGTGCGCGGCATGCAGTACGGACTGAACTTCGTGAATATCTTCAAACTGCTTGCCAGTACTGTTGGGAGTGAAAAACAGAAGGAAGCACCCCCGCTGAAGGCCAGCGAGGTACTGCGGCAGGTGTATGATGACAGTTTCTTTGTCAGGGACCTGCAGATTCCACAGGATCAGATTGATGCTTTTCTGGTTTACTGCGACACCCAGCTGCCACCCAGAACCCTACTTCGCAAGGAAAATGAATTCCAACTTATAGACTTCCTGGTCACCCAAAGTGAGGCTTTCCGAAAAATTAAAGAGGAGTAGACCAACGGGTTGGTTCCTGGTTTTTGCATTGTCGTATTCCCTGGGTGCCTTGTCACAGATCCAAGAACCCATGCCAAATGAACTTCGCGGTCGTATTCTGGAGGGCGAAGACGGGGTTTCCAACGTCCATATCCTGAACCTTTCTGCCAATGATGCTACAATTACCGATGCACAAGGTTATTTCAGGATCCCGGCGAAGGTAGGAGATACCCTGTTGCTATCCGCCATCAGGTACCAGCGGAGGACCTTCCAGGTGGATTCGGAAATGCTCGGCGCATCGCTTCTTACCATTTCCCTGGAGCCCTTTGTGAACCAACTCGATGAGGTAGTTCTTTACCC
>SBFL01000377.1 GCA_006227965.1 Bacteroidota bacterium
CTTTGCCATCCGAAATATCCAGAGCAACTCCTTTCTGATCAACTTTGTATGTTCAAATTTAAACCTCGGGGTAGATCAAAAGCAGGAATTGCTTGAAATGGAAAGCCTCCAGGACCGTGCCCTGGCAACCCTTAAGCACCTCAATACGGAGCTGCAGAAGCTCGAGTTGAGAAATGAACTGCAGTCCAAGGTACGCTCGGACATGGACCAGCAACAAAGGGAATACTTCCTCCACCAACAGATGAAGACCATTCAGGAGGAACTGGGCGGGATTTCCTATGATCAGGAGATCGAGGAAATGGAAGAGCAGGCCAAGGAAAAGCAGTGGAGCGAAAAGGTTGCCGAACACTTCGAAAAGGAACTTGCAAAGCTGCAGCGGATGAACCCTCAGGTGGCCGAGTATTCCATTCAGCGGAACTACCTGGATCTTTTCCTCGACCTGCCCTGGGATCATTATTCGGAGGACAAATTCGACCTGAAACGCGCGCAGCGCATCCTGGACAGGGACCACTACGGGCTTGAGGATGTAAAGGAACGGATCATGGAGTATCTGGCCGTTCTGAAACTGCGCAAGGACATGAAGTCTCCGATCCTCTGCCTCTACGGGCCTCCCGGGGTGGGGAAGACATCACTCGGAAAATCCATCGCAGAGGCCCTGGGCAGGGAATACGTACGAATGTCCCTGGGCGGGCTTCGGGATGAAGCCGAAATCCGCGGACATCGAAAAACCTATATAGGGGCCATGCCCGGACGGATCCTTCAGAGCATCAAAAAAGCGGGGACTTCCAATCCTGTTTTTGTGCTGGATGAGATCGACAAGCTCTCCAGCAGCTACCAGGGCGATCCTTCCTCGGCCATGCTGGAAGTGCTGGACCCGGAACAGAACATGGAATTTCACGATAATTTCCTGGAGATAGGCTATGACCTTTCCAAGGTGATGTTCATTGCAACGGCAAACAATCTTACCCCGATCCAGCCGGCCCTGAGGGACCGCATGGAAATCATCAAGGTCACCGGTTATACCATCGAGGAAAAAGTGGAAATCGCCAGGCGCCACCTGCTTCCCAAGCAGTTGAAAGAGCACGGCCTTACTTCGAAGGACCTCAGGATAGGAAAGCGGCAACTGGAAAAGATCGTTGAGGGGTATACCCGGGAATCCGGAGTGCGGGGCCTGGAGAAGCAACTGGCCAAAATGGTAAGGTATGCGGCCAAGAACATTGCCATGGAAGAACCTTATGAGGTTAAGGTGACCAAAGCGGACATAGAAGAAGTGCTCGGCCCGGCGCGCATGGAACGGGACAAATACGAGAACAACGACGTGGCAGGCGTGGTTACGGGCCTTGCCTGGACCAGTGTGGGAGGGGACATCCTGTTTATCGAATCCACCCTTTCCAGGGGCAAGGGAAACCTCAACATTACAGGGAACCTCGGACAGGTCATGAAAGAATCCGCTACCATCGCCCTGGAGTTTATCAAATCCCACGCGGAGGAGTTGGGGATTGACCCGCAGGTATTCGGAAAATACAATGTTCACATCCACGTCCCTGAAGGGGCGACCCCGAAGGACGGACCGAGTGCAGGCATTACAATGCTTACCTCCCTGGTTAGCCTCTTTACCCAGCGGAAGGTAAAAAAGAGCCTGGCGATGACCGGAGAGATAACCCTGCGGGGGAAGGTTTTGCCGGTAGGCGGGATCAAAGAGAAGATCCTGGCGGCGAAGAGGGCCCGGATCAAGGAGATCATCCTTTGTGAGGAGAACCGGAGGGATGTGGCGGAAATCAAGCAGGAATACCTCAAAGGGCTGACCTTTCACTATGTCGGGGACATGATGGAGGTGGTGGATATGGCCGTCACCTCTCAAAAGGTCAGAAACGCCAAAAGTCTCTGACTTATTGGATAACACAGTATACCGGGTGACTGTCCTGTGGGAACCTTTGGGAAATATGTATTTTTAGGCATGCGGAAAATCTCTATCGCGATCGACGGGCATTCCTCCACCGGAAAAAGCACCCTGGCACGTCAACTGGCCAAATCTCTCGGATATGTCTACATCGATTCCGGGGCGATGTACCGGGCAGTGACCCTGTTTGCCCTTAGAAACGGACTGATGAACGACAGTCTTGACAGGGATGGCCTGGTCTCACGGCTGGGGGAACTGGAGTTGGGCTTTCGCCTCAACGAGGAAAATGGCCGCTCCGAAATTCAGCTCAATGGGGAAAACGTCGAAAAGGAAATACGGACCATAGAAGTATCCGGTCACGTAAGTGAAGTGGCGGCAGTTCCTGAGGTACGGGAAAAGCTCGTACGCCTGCAGCGCGAAATGGGCGCTGACAGGGGTGTTGTAATGGATGGACGGGATATAGGGACCGTGGTCCTTCCGGATGCAGAACTTAAGCTTTTTATGACAGCAGCCCCTGAAATCCGGGCCGCACGACGATATAAGGAGTTGCTGGGCAGGGGAGAGGAAGTATCCTACCAGGAAGTACTCAGCAATGTGCGTCACCGGGATCACCTGGATTCCAACCGGGAAGTATCCCCACTGAAACAGGCAGCCGACGCCATTCTTTTCGACAATAGCGACATGGGGCTCTCCGAGCAGTACGAGCGCGTGCTCTCCCTGGCAAAAAGGGTTGTGGAAAACAAAAAATAAGCGGCAGGAGCGGGTAGCCTGAATTTGCTATATCAGGGGATTCCAGGCTTCTGCACTCATGCCGGTGATATGCGCAGGGATCCTGCCGGGATGACTGCTTGTTCCTGCCCACCGATCTCTTCGATATTGTCCCGAAACATGTCCTTTTCATACTGGGGTACCCCGTCCGCCTAACTTTCAAAATCCTATTGTCCAGGGAGACTTTGCTTTTTGACCTGGAATTTTTCACCCGGCCTGA
>SBFL01000320.1 GCA_006227965.1 Bacteroidota bacterium
CCCAACTACGGAAAGCCCATAGAGGAGAGATGAAAACTCGAGCGGCAGTCCTTCGTAAACGTAAACGGTATTGAAAAGCCAGCCATGAAGGCTTTGCCCTTCCCCAATCTGTGTCAGATAGAATACCTTGGAGATAAAGCTGGAGAGGAAGTAAACGGTAATTGCATTGGCCCCGGCGTATTTGAAAATGCTGCCAAAACGAATTCCCTTCACATCGGTTAAATAGTAAATCAACGCAAGCACCAGGTTAGCCCATCCGGCCGTGACCAGTACAAAGCTGCTGGACCACAGCGCCTTGTTGATGGGGAAGGCCAGGTCCCAGATATGGCCGAGGGCAATCAGGGCTACTCCCATAAGGACCATCTTGCGGACCTTTTGCCCCTGATCGGAGACCAGTAGCAAGCCAGTGAAAATTCCCAGAAGGGAAGTAACGATGGATGGAAATGTGCTTAGCAAGCCCTCCGGATCATAATCCTCCTGGTACATATGCGTGCCGAATACCTGAAGGTCGATGTAATTTGCCCAGTTGTTCGGGGCCCGCTCAAAAGTGGGTGCCTGCCCATTAAGGGGAATAAAGCCCATCCAGACCCAGTACCCCAGCAGGATAACTACTGTGATACCCAGGAGGGTCTTCCAGTTGACATTTAAAAACAGGATGGCAGCCGCAAAAAACACGACCCCGATGCGCTGCAATACCCCAGGGAAACGAATATCCCCAAGGGGTTCAATAAACGGGAAGGTCAGGGTGAAGGCCCCCAGGAAAAGACCCAGGCCAATCAACTTAAGGCTTCGGATGCTGATCTTGCGATAGACGGCGAGGCCGGATTGCTTGCTTCGGTAGGCAAAGACTATGGAGGTCCCCACTATAAAAAGGAAAAATGGAAATACCAGATCCGTGGGGGTGTATCCGTGCCACTTTGCATGCAGCAGCGGCGGATAGACTGCTGACCAGATCCCCGGAGTATTCACCAGGATCATCAGGGCTATGGTAAGCCCCCTGAAAATATCAACGGAAATTACGCGCTGTTTCATAGTATGTCACCTTTGATTTGATTCCATATTTTGCTGAGATACCATCCCGAGAGCACCACCACTACCGTGAGGACTGAAGCAAGGCTGTAATTGCCATAAATCCAGTTGCCGGTGGCGAACATGGTACAGTAAACGAGCAGGCAGCCCAGCAACATGGCGAGAATGCCCGATGGCACAGTCCATTTCTTTCCCTCTTCCACAGGCTCCCCATCGGTCCGGGCCTGTTGCACAACCCCTCTCCATCCGGGACCACCCGGCTGGATCCTCCTGTAGAACTGCCTCAACGTTTCCGGCCGCTCGGAAGGGGTCATGAACGTGACAGCCACCCAGATCACCGAGGTAACAAGTACTACCAGAGGGAATCTGGACCAGGCGGGAAGGAGCGGCTCCAAAACAATCCCCGAACTGTCCTCCCCACCAAAGAGGAGCACCCCCAGGTCGGTAAAGTTCAGCAGGATCGAAATGACCCCGGAAGAAAACATGGCCGAGATCTCACTCCACGCATTGATGCGCCACCAGAACCAGCGAAGTATAAAAATAAGGCCCGTACCCGCACCGAACATCAGGATAATATCAAAGAGCTGAAGGGCATTGGTCAGGTACAGCGCCAGGATGGCACTGCACACCATCAGGACCACCGTGGTGATCCTCCCCACATTGACCAGCTCCCGTTCTGAGGCCCCCGGGTTGATCTGTTGCTTATAGAAATCATTTACCACATAAGACGACCCCCAGTTCAGGTGGGTGGAAATGGTCGACATGTAAGCCGCTCCCAGGGATGCCAGGACGATTCCCATTAACCCCGGAGGTAATTTTGTCAGCATGGCTGAATACGCCAGGTCGTTGCCGAGCTTGCTTTCTTCCACGTTAGGGAAGGCCTCATGAATACTGGCCACGTCCGGGAAAACCACCATGGAAGCGAGTGCCACCAGAATCCAGGGCCACGGGCGCAGGGCATAGTGCATAATATTGAAGAAGAAGGTCGCTCCGATCGCGTGATTCTCATTTTTAGCGGCAAGCATCCGCTGGGCGATATAACCCCCTCCTCCCGGCTCGGCGCCAGGGTACCAGGCACTCCACCACTGGACCGCCAAAGGGATTATAAGGATGCCAACCAGTGCTTCGGTATCGGAGAAATCAGGCAACAGGGATAGCTTCCCGCGCACATTTTCATGAGTCAAAAGGGAGGAAACCCCGCCCACTTCCGGCAGGTTGACCAGGTAAATTGCGGCCCCTACCGCACCTGCAATTGCGACGAAAAAAAGGAGGAAATCCGTATAGACCACCCCCCTAAAGCCCCCTGCAGCACTGAAAATGACCGTGATCACCCCCCCGATCAGCACAGTTTCCACAGGGGTAAGCCCCAGCATTACCTGCCCGATCTTGATCGCTGCCAGGGTCACCGCGGACATCGCCATGATATTGAACAGGATCCCCAGGTAAACCGCACGGAACCCCCTTAGGAAATGGGCTGGTTTCCCTCCGTAGCGGAGGTCGTAGAACTCCATGTCCGTGTTTACCCCGGACCGCCTCCAGAGCTTTGCATACACAAAAACCGTCAGTAAGCCCGTTAGCAGGAAGGCCCACCAGACCCAGTTCCCGGAAACTCCGTTGGAGCGGACGATGTCGGTGACCAGGTTTGGGGTATCCGTCGAAAAGGTGGTTGCCACCATGGAAAAACCAAGCAGCCACCAGGGCATGGTCCTCCCGGAAAGGAAATACTCCGAGGTGTTTTTGCCTGACTTGCGCGAGACAGCAATCCCAATAAACAAAACAAGTGTGAAAAACCCTGCTATCAAGGCATAATCAAGCGTGGTCAGTTGCATAGTCCTGCGTCGGTTAGCGCCTAAAGATATATTATTTTGAGATACCTTTGAAACCGTACCGATGCGCGCATGATCTCTCCTTCCCCTATCTCCGACCTTTCCCTGACCTCCTATTTTCTGGCCCTGACAGCGGCCGTGATCCTAGGGATTTCAAAATCCGGGCTCAAGGGGATAGGAGTGTTTACCGTAACGGTTATGGCGCTGGCCTTCGGAGCCAGACAATCCACAGGGCAGCTGATCCCCCTGCTCATGTGCGGTGACCTGTTCGCAGTTTCCTATTACAGCCGTCATGCCCGCCGGGATTATCTCAGACGATTCCTTCCCTGGATGCTCCTGGGGATCCTCTTTGGGGCCTGGGTTGGGAAAGACCTCCCGGAACAGGTGTTCAAATGGGCCATGGCCGGTATTATTCTGGGAAGTGTGCTGCTGATGTACTGGTGGGATCTTCGCAAGTCCAAACACGTCCCCACCCATCCGGCCTTTGCCGGATCCATGGGGATCCTTGCCGGAGTCACAACAATGATTGGAAACCTGGCAGGGCCCTTCACAAACCTTTACTTCCTCGCCATGCGGCTGCCCAAGAACCAGTTCATCGGGACCGCTGCCTGGCTCTTTTTGATTACCAACTGGGTAAAGCTGCCCCTCCACATCTTCCTGTGGAAGACCATAGACAGGGAGGTACTCCTCACAGACCTGTGGCTGCTTCCCGGGCTTGTGCTGGGTCTTCTGCTGGGTGTTCGCCTTGTCAGGCGAATACGGGAAGGGTTCTACCGAAAACTGATTCTCCTGCTTACAGCTGTTGGGGCGATCCTGCTGCTGCTCCGATAAGGCGTCAGTGCGGCAGCCTATCCTTAATCAATCCGTAAATCCACGTTCCGGCCACGGCCCCCAGGATTACGATCAATACGGGCAGGTATCCGGCACCTGTCAGCGTAAACATGGGGCCCGGACAGGCACCCGAAAGGCCCCATCCAAGGCCGAAAATAAAGCCGCCAATTATGTAGCGTGCTAAACTTTTATCCTTGGGGGTAAATTCGATGGGGTCCCCGTAAAAGGATTTGATCCTGAATCGCTTGATGGTAGCTACAATGATTACGCCGAATATTACGGCAGTGCCAATGATCCCGTACATGTGAAAGGCGTCAAACTTGAACATCTCATAAATCCGGAACCAGCTCGATGCCTCGGATTTAAACATGGTAATCCCGAAAAAGATTCCTATCAGTAAATAGCTTAAGCTTCGCATTATCCGAAAATTATTGGGTAAAACAAATAGATCATTACCAGGCCGCCCGCAAAGAAGCCGATGACCGCTAACAGGGAGGGCCACTGCAGGTTACTAAGGCCCGAGATGGCATGCCCGGAAGTACATCCGCCTGCATACCTGGCACCAAACCCCACCAACAAACCTCCCAGTGCCAGAAGCACTATGGCTTTCGGGTCTGTCCAGGCCCCGCTTCCGTAAAGCTCATCCGGAAGGTACTCGGCCCCTGCACTCTCAAAGCCCAGGGTCTTCAATTCCGCCACAGTATCCGGATTGATGTCCACGGCCCGGTCCGGCGTCATGTAGTTCGCAGCTATAAATCCTCCGATGACCGCCCCCAGGACCACAATGAGGTTCCATCGCTGTTCTTTCCAGTCAAAACGGAAGAATTCAGAGCTGTTGCCGGCCCCGCAGATCGTACAGAGGGTGCGGAGGTTGGAAGACATCCCAAAATTCTTGCCAACCAGCAACAGCAAAAGCATTGACACTGCTATTGCAGCCCCGGAAACATACCAGGGCCAGGTTTGTGTTATCCAATCCATAATTTTGATTTAATTCAGGTGAAACTATTGACAAAACAAGCAAATTCAAAGGTTTAACTGTGTAACCTGGGTTACAAAGCCCCCCTTAAACATCCTTTCCCTTGAGCATCTTATTCCAGTACAAATACGGAAGGCCGTATTTCTTCAGCATCCAGAGCCTCCAGTGTTCCTTGGAGGAATCCCCGATAAGCATCATCTTAAGCTTGGGGTCCGGAATGAAGTTGTTGTCGTAATCGAACTCAGCCAATACCATTTTGCCGTAATCCGTGACGATCGGACAGGAAGAATACCCGTTATACGTTTTGCTCCCCAGCCCATCCCCTGACTTCATGGCAAGGATGTTCTGTATCACAACCGGTACCTGCTTGCGGATGGCAGCGCCGGTTTTGGCCGCCGGAATTCCAGCTACATCTCCCAGCCCGAAAACATTCGGATAGCGGTTGTGCTGGAGGGTATACTTGTCGATATCCAGCCACTTGGCCTCATTTGCCAGGGGAGAATCCTGAATAACCCTGGGCGCCGAGGAAGGGGGTGCCGTATGCATCATATCGAAATGGATCCCGGTAAGGTTTCCATCCTTTTCAGTCCTGACATCCTTATGGTTGTATTCGTCCTCGTGATCCATAAAGGAGTACCAGGCTATTTGATTCGGCCCGTCTACCTTTTCCAGCTTATATCCGAACCTCAGGTTGATGTCTTTTTTGTCGACGACCTCCAAAAGGGTTTTTTTGATCTCGGGTATCCCGAAAATAGTCGTGCCGGGAGTGGCAAAGACTACGGTAGTCTTATCCCGAACCCCGGCTTTGCGGAAATGGCTTTCCGACAGATACATGATTTTCTGAGGAGCCCCGCCACATTTTATGGGCGTGGGAGGCAGCGTGAAAAGAGCCGTACCTCCCTTAAAGTTCCTTAATACATTCCAGGTGTGTTCGGGGTCCGTGTAATTACTGCAAACCACACCTTTGTCCATGGCTTCCCCCAGTCCTGGTACCAGGCTCCAGTCATAGACCAGGCCAGGGGCCACTATGAGGTAATCATAGGTGATATCACCGCTGGAGGCTGTCTGAACCGTGTTCTGTGCAGGCTTGAACCCCGTTGCCTTGTCCTGAATCCAGGTGGCCCTCTTTGGGATTACAGAACTCATTGGGCGCCCCGTATTGCCGTAATCATACGTCCCGGCGCCTACCAGGGTCCAGGCCGCTTGATAATAATGAGTATCTGAAGGCTCTATGATACCGACTTTCAGGCTTTTATTTTCTTTCAGGAGTTTGGCGGCAGTCATGATGCCTCCTGTCCCTCCACCGATAACCAGGATTTCATAATGTGATTCCATAAGTACAGGTTGTTTTTAACAGGAAATAAAGGTACTGCATTCCCCTGCTTATGATTGTAACCTAGGTTACAATCATTGAGAATATCCCAGAAAAAAGGGGAATTCTGATATTTTTCCCAACTGCGCCACCCAACCCCGGAAAAAGAGGTCGGAAAATCCGCGCCCGGGGTTTGTAACTTTTGTTACAGTGCAGTTTTTGAAAATGCCTTATGTTTATCGATCTTACATAAGTGTACTCAAATGAACCGTCGGAAATTTGTACAGAATTCTGGGCTTACGGCCCTCAGCGCCCTCATTGGAGCAGAAATTGTCTTTGGCAACGCCATGCCAAAAGGGTATATCCCCCTTGGGCTGCAGGATCCGGACCCCTTTAAGATGTTTGACAAGGATCCGGAAATGTTGGTCCTTAATGACAAACCGTGGAATATCGAATCCCTGGCCCACCTGCTCGATGACCGGGTAACCCCGAACCGGGCCATGTTTATAAGGAATAACGGGAAGATACCTGAAAAGGTTGACCCCGCTGCCTGGACCCTCACCTTTGATGGCGAATCCGTTCAGAGTCAAAAAACCTACAGTCTTGCAGAACTTAAATCCCGATTTTCAAAGCACACCTATCAGCTGACCCTGGAATGCGGCGGGAATGGCCGCAGCGAGTTTGACCCCCCGGCCAAGGGGAACCAGTGGAGTGTCGGGGCTGTTTCTTCTGCAGAATGGACAGGGGTTCGGCTAAGGGACCTCCTGGATGATGTGGGCATCAAATCCAACGCTGTCTATATCGGATACCATGCAGCAGACACCCACCTGAGCGGAGATCCGAACAAAGAACCCATCTCAAGGGGCTTCCCGATCGCCAAGGCCATGCAGGATGAAACCCTGCTGGCCTTCCAGATGAACGGAAAGGACATCCCCCTGGCCCACGGACATCCGCTGCGGCTGGTGGCCGGAGGGTGGCCTGCCTCTGTATCGGGCAAATGGCTGACCGGGATCAGCGTAAGGGATCAGGTACACGACGGGCCCAAAATGGTCGGCGATTCCTACCGGGTACCCTGCAACCCAGTGGCCCCCGGGACCAAGGTAGCAGATGAGGATATGTGCATTATTGAATCCATGCCGGTCAAATCCCTGATTACCTACCCAAAAACAGGGGCTACCATTTCCCATGGAAAAAACATCTCCTTCCGGGGCCATGCCTGGGCAGGAGAACTTGAAGTTGACACCATGCAATATTCCATCGATTTTGGAAGCACCTGGAAAGAATGCAACCTGGAAGCCCCGGCCAACCGACTGGCCTGGCAGCATTTCTCAGGGGAAGCGACCTTCCCCAGGAAAGGGTATTACGAACTCTGGGCAAGGGCAATTGACAGCCTTGGAAATGCACAGCCCATGGTACTTCCCGGATGGAACCCGAAGGGCTACCTCAACAATGCCTGCCACCGAATTGCTGTAAAGGTTGTCTGATGGATCCGACGGAAAAATTTGAACAGAGCGCAAGGGCAATCTCCAGGATGATGGGTATTATCTTTGCGATGTTTATGGTGGTAGGGGGCTTTTTGGTTTACATGATGATTGACCCTGCCTTTTCGGCTTTCCGTCCTGCTCCAGAGGTGGCTGTGGTGGTGGCGACCCCCCTGGAGGATGATTTTGACAAGATTGAAAACGGCGTGCACATAAGGACGGGCTTTATTGAAGGAGAAGGGCTGATGACCGTTGTGAATAACTGTACCAATTGTCATTCAGCCAAACTGGTTACTCAGAACCGGATGAATGAAGATGGCTGGAGGGCCACCATTAAATGGATGCAGGAAACACAAAACCTGTGGGACCTCGGTAAAAATGAGGACATCATTGTAAAATACCTGGCAACCTATTATGCCCCTGAGAAAAAAGGCCGGCGCCAGAATTTGGCTGATATCGATTGGTATGTACTGGAAAAGTAGTCTTCTGGCTTTGTTATTGCTCCTTGGGTCCTGCCGGGAAAAAGAAGCGGCCCCTGTGGTGGTGGATGCCCCAGCGGCCCGGGAGGAAGGATATTTTAACCCGCAGGCCCTGGTAGATGCCGCTGATCTCATGCAGCTGTCGGGAGAGGAACATATCAAAGTCGTCGACTTCAGGAAGCGGGAGGATTTTGACCAGGGACATATTCCCGGGGCCCTGCCCTTGTGGCGGACAGACATCGAAGATCGGGAAGCTGCGGTGCAAGGCCTTATCGCCTCCAGGGAAACCATGGAAGCCCTGCTTTCCGAACTGGGCATCTCCAGCGAAGACACTATTGTAATCTACGACGACCGGGGTTGTGTGGATGCGGCACGCCTTTGGTGGGTGTTGCAGGTTTATGGCTATGACAAAACGCGATTGCTGAATGGTGGCCTACATGCCTGGGAAAGTCAAAATGGCCCATTGAATTCCCGGTATATCCCCCCGCCTCACAGCGCCTTCCGGTTTGAAGGTCCGGGCAGGCCTTCCATGAAGATCGGCCGGGACAGTGTCCTCGCCCTGCTGGGCAATCCGGAATGGATCCTGATCGATACCCGCACTTCGGATGAATACAGCGGGAAAAGGCTGAAAGAAGGTGCCCTGGCTGCCGGGAGGATTCCCGGCAGCATCAACATTGACTGGGCTGAGGCTGTTCATTTCAACGGGGATATGACCTTCAGGCCTGTGGAACAGCTCAGAAAGAAATACGGCAGGATTCCGGATGATCCCGGTCAATCTGTTATTGCCTATTGTCATTCAGGGGTACGGTCGGCGCATACGAGTTTTGTTTTAACCCAGCTGCTGGGATACAACCAGGTCCACAACTACGATGGGTCCTGGCTGGAATGGAGTTCCTTTGAAGGGGCTCCGATAGAGAAAGATAGTATCACTTCAATTTTAAAATAGCTATGGAAAAATACCTGGATGCTTTTGGAAACGCCTTTATGGGAACCGTGCAATGGACCTGGAAGTCCATCATTTTTGAAGTCCCGTGGTACACGAACTACTTCTGGGGGCTGATCGCGATTTCCCTGGTGGTATGGATACTCGAAATCGCTTTCCCCTGGAGGAAGAACCAGTCCATCTTTCGTCAGGACTTCTGGTTGGATGCCTTCTACATGTTTTTCAACTTTTTCATTTTCGCCATCGTCATCAGCGGGGTGTATAAGGTTCTGGAGGTCTTCTTTGCAGACATAGGTATCACAGCCCAAAGCGTGTCCATAATCGACTTGGGTGGATGGCCTATGTGGCTTCAGTTGCTGGTCTTTTTTATCGTGCTGGATTTCGTACAGTGGTTCACCCATGTGCTGCTCCATAAATACCCGGTCCTCTGGAATTTCCACAAGGTGCACCACAGCGTGAAGGAGATGGGATTTGCAGCCCACTTGCGGTACCACTGGATGGAAAACGTCCTCTACAAACCCCTGAAGGTTTTCGGGGTGATGATTTTAGGAGGGTTTGAGCCGGAGCAGGCCTATATCGTGCACTTTGTGGCCATTGCCATCGGGCACCTGAACCACGCTAATATCAAGCTGACCTGGGGTCCGCTGAAATACATCTTCAACAACCCGGTCATGCACCTGTACCACCACGCATATACCCTGCCAGAGGGTTCTTACGGAGTGAATTTCGGGATCAGCCTGAGCCTTTGGGACTATATTTTCAAAACGAATTATATCCCGGAAGACAGCGGCACCATAGAACTCGGATTCCCTGGGGATGAAAATTTCCCCAAGGATTTTGTCCACCAGAATATCTACGGATTCGGGAAAACCGCCAAGGAGTCTTAAGGGCTTTTCAGGAATCTCCCCCCATGATAAAATCAACCGCCATACGGGCGTGAAGGTCCGTAGTGGCCAGGGTGGGAACCTCAACATCCTCTGCCCTGATCAGCAGGGGCAGTTCGGTACATCCCAGGATGATCCCTTCAGCACCCCGCTCCCTGAGCCGACTTATTTGTTCTTCGTAAAAATTTCGGGCGGCATCCGTGAATTTCCCGCGGGTCAGCTCAACGGAAACATATCTGTGGGACTGGGAAACGGCGTGATCCTCAGGAATGATGACCTCAATCCCGTATTTCTTTTTCAGCACCCCGGGTATAAAGTCCCCTGTCATGGTGGGACGGTTGCCCAGAAGGCCCAGTTTTTTAAGACCAAGGCGGGTTGCCTCCATTCCCGTGGCATCCGCAATATGAAGGATTGGGACTTCTATTTTCGGCTGTACGTAGTCGTAGACCATGTGGGGTGTATTGGCACAGATGAGGATCGCGGACGCCCCTGCTTCCATGAGCGTGTTGGAAACCTCCAGGTACTTGGCATTAATCCGGTCCCGGTCTTGTTCCCGCATGATCTCAATGTTGATGCTGTAGAGGATCAGCTCGGGGTTTCCCCGGGTCCCAATGTGTTCCCCCACTCCTTCGTTGATGAGTTTGTAATAGGCCACTGTGGAATGCCAGGAAGTTCCGCCTATCAATCCCAGAGTTCTCATAGTCATAAATTTTGGGTTAGTTCTCAGGAAAGGCAACCTTCCACAACCCCCTGAGTTCCCCTGCCGAATACCCCACTGCCCGGTCTTCCGGGTAGCGTTCCTTTATTCCGGAATACACTTCTGGGGTTATTTCCATTCCCGGACTGCCGTGGCACTGCAGGCAAAGATTATTAGTTACAATGGGATAGTAAACGTGAATCCTGTTCTCCCGGAGTGCCACTAGTCCTTTCGCTGTATGGCCTTCGGCCAGATCCTTCCTGTATACCGAAAAATACTTCATCTCCCCCTCTGATGCCGCGCTCTGCGGGTTTCGGGGACGGTCCGTTATCCTGCTGATAGTGGCGCCAAGTTCCCGAGAAAGGCTGTCTGTTATAGCAAGGGCGTTTAGGTTGCAGAATTCAATGGCCGCAGGTGCACCTTCTTTTGAAATTTTTTCCTGCAGGGTTTTACCCAGGGCAGCCTGAACAGCCATGGCATATTCCAGGCCGGTCTCCCTGTACTGTTCCGTGGTTGCGGTCTGCCCGATCCGGACTGCTGCCTCCTTCTCCGGGTAGGAGCCCTCCTGCCCTTTCCGGTCAGCTTCCCCCCTGCAGGCAAGCAGCGCAAAGGGCAATGCACAAAGTAGCAGTTCTTTTTTCATGATGTCCCGATCTGTGTCTGTTGAGAAAAAGGTACAAAAAAAAGAAAGCGGCCCATTTATAAATAAGGCCGCTTTCCTCACTAAAAACAATCAACTCAACCTTTTAAATATGTTCCAACTGCCCTCTGAGGGCGCGTTGTCTTTCAATCTCAACCGGATCTTTTACAATCTCAGAGCTAAAATAGGTTGTTCTATATTTCAACACAGTAACATTGGTTACACAGACGGAAAATTTTTCCTCCGGCTCCTGATGTGCATCACAAAGTGCTCGGGCAGACATAATCGGTTACCGGCAGCCCGGCTTCCTTGATGGCATCAAAGCCTCCGGTGACATCCACCAGGTTGTGGATCCCACGGCTTTTCAGGATAGACGCTGCCACCATGCTCCGATACCCGCCCGCACAGTGCACGTAGAAAACCTCTTCCTTCGGGAAGGTGCTCAGGTAGGTGTTTAAGAAATCAAGGGGCGTGTTTTCAGCATCCACCAGGTGCTCGGACAGGTATTCACTCTCCTTGCGGACGTCAAAGACATGCACCGCCTTTTCTGATCCGATAAGGGCCTGCAGTTCTTTCGCGCTGATCGGGCTCACGGTGTCGTATTCCTTGGAGGCCTTTTTCCATGCTTCAAAACCACCATCCAGGTAGCCAAGGGCATTGTCAAACCCAACCCGGGAAAGACGGGTCACCGCCTCTTCTACACGGTCCTTATCGGCTACCAGCAGGATGGGCTGGGCCACGTCGGCCACAAGCGCTCCCACCCAGGGGGCAAAACTGCCATCCAACCCTATGAAAATTGACCGCGGGATATGTCCTTTGGCGAAATCCTCCTTGCTCCTTACATCCAGCACGATGGCGCCGGTTTCGTTGGCGGCCACCTCAAAACCGTCGGGGTCCAGGGCCCGGGTCCCGCGCTCCAGGACGAGATCTATATCTTCATACCCCTCCTTGTTCATCTTAACGTTAAGCGGGAAATATTGAGGGGGGGGCAACAGGCCTTCAGTTACTTCACGGACAAATTCTTCACGTGTCATATCCTTCCTGAGGGCATAATTGGTCTGTTTTTGATTCCCCAGTGTATCCACGGTTTCCTTGGACATATTCTTCCCACAGGCCGAACCAGCTCCGTGAGCCGGATAGACGATTATATCATCGGCCAGCGGCATGATCTTCTTCCTCAGGCTGTCGTAGAGGGTGGAGGCAAGCTGCTCCTGTGTCATGTCGGCTGCTTTCTGTGCGAGGTCGGGTCGACCCACATCTCCCAGGAAAAGGGTGTCCCCGCTGAAGATTGCATGGTCCCTGCCATCGGCATCCCGAAGCAGATACGTGGTGCTCTCCATGGTATGTCCCGGCGTATGAAGGACAACAATGGTGAGGTCCCCTACTTTAAATTCCTGCCCGTCCTCTGCGATGATGGCATCATAGCTGGGGTTGGCCAGGGGGCCATAGACGATAGGTGCCCCTGTTTTTTTGGAAAGGGTGACATGCCCGCTGACAAAATCAGCGTGGAAATGGGTTTCGAAAATATACTTGATATCCGCGTCATCCTGACGGGCGCGCTTGATGTAAGGGCCTACTTCCCTCAGGGGGTCGATGATAGCCGCTTCTCCATTACTCTCTATATAATACGCTCCCTGTGCCAGGCAGCCGGTATAAATTTGTTCAATTGTCATAGCGTAAATCCTTGTTTTTATTTAAGACAAAAATAATCCCCCGGTGTTCCCTCTACAGTAACTCAAGTTACAAAAGAAAAAAAGCCCGTCAACTGAAGCCCGGGCCTTTTCTATGATATCCTCAACCTTAGAGGAGTGTGGTAGGACAGATGTATTCTGACTTCGGAAGCGAGGTCTCCTTCATCTCGTCAAATCCTCCGGCAATGTCTGCGAAGTTGCTCCAGCCGCGCTGTTTCAGAATGGAAGAAGCGATCATGCTGCGGTAACCTCCCGCGCAATGCAACAGGAAGGGTTTGTCCTTCGGGATTTCAGCGAGGTGCTGGTTGATCTCGTTCAGCGGTATGTTTACCGCATCGATCAGGTGCTCGGAGTCGAATTCACTTTTCTTGCGCACATCGATGATCATGGGTAGCTGATGTTTCTCATACTGCTTCACGACTTCCTGCACAGTTACCCTTTTGGCTGTTTCCACATCTTTGCCGGATTTATTCCAGGTGTCAAACCCGCCCTTGAGGAATCCAAGGGTGTTGTCATATCCAACCCTGGAAAGCCTGGTTACAGCCTCTTCTTCCCTGTCTTTATAGGTGACCAGCAGGATGGCCTGCTTCACGTCCGGGATCATTTCTCCTACCCACTGGGCAAAATTCCCGTCCAGGCCGATATTGATGCTGTTGGGGATAAACCCTTTGGCAAAGTCCTCCGCATTGCGGGTGTCGAGGACCAGGGCGCCTGTTTCATTGGCCGCAGCCTCAAAGGCCCCGGGGCCCAGCGGCTGGGTTCCGCGCTCCATGATTTTATCAAGGGATTCATATCCCTTGATGTTCATCAGGACATTTTGCGGAAAGTACCCCGGGGGCGCCGTAAGCCCTGTGAGCAATTCTTTGATGAATTCTTCCTTGGTCATATCCGCGCGCAGGGCGTAATTGACTTCCTTCTGGTGTCCCAGGGTATCCGTGGTTTCCTTGCTCATCATCTTGCCGCAGGCCGACCCGGCTCCGTGGTTGGGATAGACGATCAGATGGTCCGGCAACGGCATGATCTTGTTGCGCAGGGAGTCAAAGAGGTGGCCTGCCAGTTTCTCTTCTGTAAGGTCGGAAACCACGTGCTGTGCCAGGTCAGGACGTCCCACATCGCCTATAAACAAGGTGTCCCCGGTAATGATCCCATGCATCTGATCCTTGTCGTCGATCAGCAGGTAAGTGGTACTTTCCATGGTGTGCCCGGGGGTATGGATCACTTTTACCTTATAGTCCCCGATCTCAAAAACCTGCCCGTCCTCAGCGACGATGGCTTCGTATGCGGGCTTGGCGCCCGGTCCGAATACAATCTCTGCCCCGGTTTTCTTTTGCAAATCCAGGTGCCCGCTGACAAAGTCAGCGTGGAAATGGGTTTCAAAAACGTACTTGATCTCAGCATTGTCTATCTGGGCACGGTCAATATAGGGCTGTACCTCTCTCAAGGGGTCGAATACCGCCGCCTCGCCCTTGCTTTCGATGTAGTACGCGGCATGGGCCAGGCATCCTGTATAAATTTGTTCAACTTTCATATCTCTCCTTTGTTATTGATTAGATTACTTCACACGAAAATAAAGAGGAGACTCCACTCCTTCAGTTACTTAAGTTACATATTGCGCCCGGCAGCCTGGGTCGCGATCTTCGCTTCCATTTCGGACCTCGAACCTTCAGCCCTGCAATAGGTGTAGGCCTGGTACGTGTCTGCAAAGAAGTTTTCAGGGCCGATCTCGTCAATCAGCCTGCTGTGGTAGAATATGTCCCGGGCAGGGCCTATAGCCCCGGCTATGGCAAAATTGATCCCGTCTTTTTTGAGCTCCTGTATCAGGGCCCTCAGCATGAAAACCGCGGAGCTGTCTATGTAGTTGATCGCCTCGGCATTCAGTATAATGTATTTCAGGGCATTTCCTTTTTGACCGACCCGTTTCTGAAGCTGCTCCCGGAAATAGTCCTTGTTCCCGAAAAAGAGCTGACCGTCAAAACGCAGGATCAAAAACAGGTCGGAGTCCTCGGCATCTTCCGCAAAACGATCCAGGTTCCGGAAATAGTTGGTACCCCGGATTTTGCCCAGGATCGCAATATGGGGTTTTGAAATCCTGTAGACCAGCAAAAGCAGGGAAAGTAAGACCCCCAGCAGGATGCCTTCCTTGATCCCGAGCCCGAGTGTGAGCAAAAAAGTAACCACCAGCAGTACGAATTCATCCTTGCGGTTTTTCCAGAGCTGCATGGGGTAATTCAGATCGATGAGTCCGAAAACGGCAACCATGATGATGGAAGCCAGGACCGCGTTGGGCAGGTAATAAAAAGCCGGGGTCAGGAACAGTAGCGTAAGGCCTACCACGGCGCTGCTCACCAGGGCTGCCAGCCCGGAATGAGCCCCTGCCTGATCGTTGACAGCCGTGCGGGAAAACCCGCCCGTGGTCGGGTAGGACTGAAACAGGGACCCCACGATATTGGATGCTCCAAGGGCTACCAGTTCCTGGTTCGCATTCACCCGGTTCTCCCCCCTTTTTTCCTCTACAGCCTTTGCCACGGAAATGGCCTCCATAAATGCGATGAGGGCCAGGGTGAGGGCTATTGGAAACAGCTCCGAAATCCGTGTAATATCAAAGGTTGGAACTACCGGAGCGGGAAGTCCGCCAGGGACATCCCCTACGATCCGGACCCCGTTGTTAAACAGACCCAGGAAGTAGACTGCAACCACCCCGATGATGACCGCTACCAGGGCACCCGGGATTTTGGGGTTGGTTTTTTTCAGGCCCTTGATCAGCACAATTGCACCCAATCCAATACCAAGGGTAATGAGGTTGGTGTCTCCCACTGTGGCTGCGGCATTGGACAGCAGGGTATGGATCTGGTTGCTCCCCTCAATATCAGTGCCCAGAAGATGTTTTAACTGACTCAGTCCGATTATAATTGCCGCGGCAGAAGTAAACCCGCTAATAACAGGTTTTGAAAGGAAATTTACCAGGAAGCCCATTCGAAGCAGCCCAAAACCCAGCTGCAGCACCCCCATGAAAAGCGCCAGAAAAATGGCCATTGAAATGTATTCATCTATGCCGGAAAGGGATAACGCTCCCAGGCCTGAGGCCACCAGCAGGGAATCCATGGCAACCGGGCCAACGGCAAGCTGGCGGGATGTCCCCATAAGGGCGTAAATCACCTGGGGAATAAGGGCCGCGTAAAGGCCGAATACAGGCGGTAATCCGGCAATCATCGCATAGGCCATCCCCTGTGGGATCAGCATGATCCCCACGGTAATTCCTGCGGCAAGGTCCCCGGGGAGCCATTGTTTCTTATACGCTGGCATCCATTCGAGAATGGGAAAAAAACGCTTTAACATGGTCAATAATCTTTTACGTTACCCGGAATCACTCCTAAAGGTCCAGGATCTTGAGGTAGTTCCTGTGAATCTCTATCTTTCCCATCTGCTCCAGTTTTTTGAGCAGACGGGAGATAACCACCCTGGAACTGTGCAGGTCATAGGCGATTTCCTGATGCGTGTTCCTGATGATGGAATCCTCATTTACCCGGGCCTTTTCCCTGAGGTAATTCACCAGCCGTTCATCCATATTCAGGAAAGCAATATTGTCGATGGTCTGCAACATCTCATTGAGCCGGTTGTTATAGCTCTCGAAGACAAAATTCCGCCAGGAGCGGTATTTGGCGGTCCATTCCTCCATTTTGCGGATCGGGATCATGATGAGTTTGGCATCGGTCTCGGCAATCGCCCGGATTTCGCTCTGGGACTGACCCATGCAGCAACTCATGGTCATCGAACAGGTATCCCCCCGCTCGAGGTAGTACAACAGGAGTTCATCCCCGTCCGGATCTTCCCTCAGGATCTTGATTACCCCTGAAATCAACAGTGGCATCCCCTTAATATATTCCCCGATCTCCATAAGCTTGTGTCCTGCCTGTACTTCCCTGAACGTACCTACCTGGGCAATCTCGTTGATCAGGGCTTCTTCGAACTGATGGCCGTAACTGGCCTTTAATTCCTGTATCATACGCGCTGTTTAGCTTTTCTTGCGACGGTATTGTCGTAACTAAAAAAGAAATTCGCCCAAATCAATTTGGACACGGCTCCTATATAGGGCATCAACAGGACCAGGGCGGTAACAATAGAGCCGAATATGCCTCCGATTCCAAGGTCCAGTCCAAAAATCAGGATCAGCAAATACACGGCAACCGCCACCGCCACCCCCACGCCATAGGACACGTACATAGACCCGTAATAAAAGCTGGGTTCAATCTTGTATTTCAATCCGCATTTGGGGCACCTCTCGCGCACCCTGTTCATGCTGCCCAGGTTATAAGGGTGTTTGTGCAGAAAAGGGCCCTCGTGGCAGCGCGGGCACTTCAGCAGCAGGATGCTGTAAAGTTTTGAGCCTTTTCCAATCATAATTCCAACCTTCAAGATACAAAATTAAGCCAAGGCAGTCTAGCAAATTGTGACTTTGGTTACACAGGCCGGCCGCGGAGGCAAACCTATTGTATTACAGTATTTTACCATTGCATGCTCCAGATGGAAAGTAATAATGAGGATGACTTTTTTAATCTTTGAAAATCGGGCATTTTAGCATATCTTTTAGGTTCTTTTTTAACTAAACCCGACAGTATGAAAAAAGCATTAGCATTTCTACCCTTCCTTCTCTTTCTGCTACTGGTGTGGCTGGCCTGGGGCTGGTACAAAGATACCGTGGTCTGTTGTCCGGAAGAAGAACCACCTGTCGCGGTGCAGTATGGGCCGCTTATTTTTGACTGCCAGACAGGTGCCGTGATTACCAACGAAGGCTGGCCGGACAAGAAGCAGGAAATCCTGGCAGCCCGGGTTGAAGGAAAGAAACTCTTACTGGTTGGGCCCTATTTCGGCTCAGAGGATCCCAGTGAAGGCGTTGCAAGAGCGGAAAAGGTCAAAGCGCTCTTTACAGAACTCGACCCGGATGACGTAGTCGTAGGGCGGCGGCCTGTGGACGACTGTGAAAGCACCAAGGTCAATATGCTGCACGAACTTCAGTACAAGTGGGTGACGCGGAACGATGACGTCATCGAATTGTACGACCGGACGGCTATCCTGTACAGATTTGATTCAGACCAGGAAATAGTAACTCCCGCTGTGGAGGCTTTCTCCAGAGAAGTTGCAGAGTACATTGCAGAGACCGGAGACCGTGTATTGCTGATAGGGCATACAGATTCTGACGGTGAACCCGACTACAACTTGGACCTCGGGATGAAGCGGGCAGAAGAATACAAGCAACACCTAATATCTTTGGGAGTGGATGAATCCAAGATAGAAGTTAAATCGGTAGGTGAAACGGACCCCGCTGTTCCCAATGATTCTCCCGAGAACAAACAGCGCAACCGACGGGTAACCATACAAATCATTAAATAACTAGAACACTATAAAAACTAAGATTATGACACTACTTCAAATAAACACCGTGGCATGTGACGGGTCCGATGTTTTCTGGCCCTGGTTCTTATGGCTCCTCGGGGCTTTTATACTTGGGGTGTTACTGGGATGGCTGCTTCGCCAGATCTTCGCAGGTGCAGGCGCTGCCGAAGATGAACCCGCTGTCAGGCAGGACCTGACCAAAGTCGAGGGGATTGGACCCAAAATTGAGGGCTTGCTCAACAAGAAAGGTATTATCAGCTATCGGCAGCTGTCTAATACTTCAATAAGCTTCCTTGAGAAATTGATTCACGATGCCGGGCCGAATTTTGCCACCCACCGAGGCATGACAGGCACCTGGCCTGCACAGGCCAACCTTGCCGATCACGGGGAATGGGATGAACTTGCCAAATGGCAGGAAATCCTCAAAGGAGGCGTTTAATCGCCGCCCCTTTCAGGCCAAAACAGCCCCGGAAAAGCCGGGGCTGTTTTTATATAACCATCCGGGTGGTGATTTTTTAGTACTTTATTCCGTGAAAAACATGTCTCTCACTCTCTAAACATCCACAGATGCATTTATTCCAAATCCCGAAGCGTACGTTTATAATAGTGTGTTCCGTAGTTTTCCTAGGCTCTGCCAGCCTTACCGCACAGGGATTCAACGGGTATTATCGTTATCCTGACATCCATGGGAACAAGATTGTGTTTACCGCAGAAGGAGACCTCTGGCTGGTCTCCACAGAAGGCGGTCTTGCCCGGCGCCTGACGAGTCACCCGGAAGAAGAAACCCATGCTGTTTTCTCACCAGACGGAAAGTCCATTGCATTCTCCGCCAGCTATGAAGGCCCCACAGAGGTCTATACCATGCCGGCAGAGGGAGGCCTGCCCACCAGATGGACCTATGAACGGGACGCTTCTTTTGTGAATACCTGGACTCCGGATGGTAAGGTTGCCTACCAGACCCGTGCCTATTCCCGGGTTCCCGATTATCAGGTGGTCACCGTCGACCCGGGAAATAAAGTAACGGAAGTGGTCCCCCTCAGCCAGGCAAGCGAGGCATCCTATGACGCCACCGGGGAAACGGTCTATTTTGTCCGGCCTGCCTACCACCGGAATGTCACCAAGCGCTATAAAGGGGGGACCGCCCGGCAAATCTGGAAGTATACCCGGGGCGCGCCCGAAGCTGTCAGACTAACCCGTGATTACGATGGGGGCAGCCACCACCCGATGTGGTATTACAACAGGGTATATTTTATCACAGACAGGGACGGGACCATGAACCTCTGGTCCATGGACGAAAATGGGGATGACCTGCAACAGCATACCCGGCATGTGGATTTTGATGTGAGGTATGCCCGTCTTTCCGCCGGAAAGATAGTCTACCAGCGAGGAGCCGATCTCTGGCTGTATGACATTGGCTCCGAAACCAATGATAAACTGGACATCCACCTGACCTCCGACCTTGATCAACTGCGTGAAAAATGGGAGGAAAACCCCGGACAATATATCACTAATGTCAGCCCGGATCCGGAAGGGGACAATATCGTTCTTACCGCGAGAGGGCGTGTTTTTGTGGTCCCTGCTAAAAGCGGTCGCTTTGTCAATTTTACGGACAAAAGCCGGGTGCGGTACAGGGATGCTGTATTCTCCCATGACGGGAAAAGGCTCTATGCCCTCTCGGATGAAAGCGGGGAGTTTGAATTTGTCTCCCTCCCGGCCAACGGTATCGGCGAGGAGAAACCCATCACCGGGGATGGGGAGGTGCTCCGTTTCGAGGGAGTACCGTCTCCGGACGGCAGGGGACTGGCCTATAAGGACCTCCTGGAACGTCTGTACATCCTGGATTTGAAAACCGGGGAAAGCACTAAAATTTCTGACCTGGACAATTACGTGGGGAATCCGTCCTGGTCCCCCGATGGAAAATGGCTGGCCTTTGAAGAATCGGCTGATAACCTGATGACCCGGATTGTGCTCTATCAACTCTCCAGTGGCCAGCGGCATTACCTTACCACAGACCGGGCCAACTCCGTGAGTCCCCAGTGGGGCAGGGACGGGAAATTCATTTATTTCCTCTCCGACCGGAGCTTTACCTCTCTGGTGGGCTCCCCATGGGGCCCCCGACAGCCGGAACCCTATTTCGACGCCAAATACAAGGTCTACCATACCCCCCTGCGCAAGGGAGAGCGGTCTCCATTCCGGCCCTCAGATGAGCTTTATAAAAAGACCGAAAAAGATTCTGATAAAAAGGAAGAAG
>SBFL01000263.1 GCA_006227965.1 Bacteroidota bacterium
CCATTTTCGTGCCAATGACCGTGTTGGTCCCCTGGGCGATGTTCGCGAAAGGACCGCCGTGGATAATGGCCGGGTTTCCTTCCAGGGTTTGTACCAGGTTGGGCTTGATGGCATCCTTTAAAAGGACGGCCATGGCACCTTCAACCTTAAGGTCCCTGGCATAAACGGGTTTTCCCTCCCAGGTATCCCCTATGTAGATGTTCCCGATCCGCCGCTGCAGGTCCTCAAAATCCTCGCTCAGGCAAAGGATTGCCATGATCTCGGAGGCCGCCGTGATGTTGAAACCTGTTTCACGGGGGACCCCACCGGCTTTCCCTCCCAGGGCAGCGATGACATTGCGCAGCCCGCGGTCGTTCATATCCATGCATCTTTTCCACAGGACAGTCCTCGGGTCGATGCCCAGGTTGCCCGTGCGGGCCTGTATGTTATTATCTATTATGGCTGCCAAAAGGTTGTTTGCCTTTTCAACCGCGTTGAAATCCCCTGTGAAATGCAGGTTGATGTCTGCCATTGGGATCACCTGGCTTCGGCCGCCCCCTGCGGCCCCGCCCTTGATCCCGAAAACAGGTCCCAGGCTGGGTTCCCGTATCACGGTCAGGGCCTTTTTGCCAATATGGTTCAGCCCGTCTCCAAGGCCTATTGATACCGTGGTTTTTCCCTCCCCTGCAGGGGTAGGTGTAATGGCCGTGACCAGGATGAGGTTCTTTTTGTTCAGCGAATCAGGATCTATAAGGGATAAGGGTAGTTTGGCTTTGTTGCTCCCGTAGTACTCGAGCTGATCCTCGGGAATTTCCAATTTGGAGGCAATCTCCCGGATGTGCTGGGGGGTTACGCTTTGCGCGATTTGAAGGTCGGTCATAGGAATACGTTTGTTTCTAGGCTGAAGGTACTAAAAATCCCATGATCGGGAAGTAGACCTCAAAGGTCTGGTTGAACGGATATTATTCCAGATAATCCAGCACGAGCTTGTAATTCTCGGGATGATCAGTAAGTGCATTTTCGGGGACTTCTTTCGCCGTGGAAGCGTTTGAGGGATAACGCCCGTTTTCAGGGACCAGTTCGCGAAAGCCCCCACTCCATACATACAGGCTTTTCCAGGTTCCCTTCCCGTCAAAATCCCCAATGGTGGAAGTGGGCATATATACCGGAAGTTTCACAACCGTTGTATTGGAAAGTGTCCTGCCTTCCGCGTCGATAATGAGAAGATTGCAGCCCCCGCTGCCGCAGACCATGGAATCCATTATGTAGAGGAGGAATTCCCGGGTTTCAAAATTGTTGTCAAGGTCTACCTCAAGCTCCATGAATCGGAGGTTATCCAGTTGTTCCTCACTATATCCGAATTCAGCAACCTCGGCTACTTTTTTAAGCCGGCTCCGATCCGTTGTATTTACTATCTTTTTCAGAAGGCCCTGGTTAAATTCTTTCATATAAACGTCATACTGTTCACAGGAAATGGCAGGTACCGCAAAGACCGGTTCTCCCTCCGGATTCAGGGTGGCAAACCCGCCTGCCCCTATTTTATAGTTACGCTGCTCTTCGTAAAGCTCCCCTTCTGCCAGAAAGGTAGTGGTGGATTGTATCAGTGCCTGGTCTTCCCGGTAAACGCCGGTTAGGGACCCGCGCGAGCCGTCTGTCCCGTAGGGAGCATTGATAAGGGTACCGGTAACATTCCCATCTTCCCCTATCTGCAGGCGCGTGAACAGGTAATTGTATGTGTCTCCGAATTCCTCCGGCGTTGGGGTTCTGGAGGCAAAGCAATAGCTGCTTATGGTTTCCCCCTCTGCCATGTCCGCTTCGCCTCCGGGTGTTACTTCTTCGGAAGTGGCTTCAGCAGGAGCGGTGTCCGGGCCAGTTTCTTTTTTCGGGTCTTGTTTACAGGCAGCGAGCAGGCCCAGCACCATAAAAATTGGAAAGACTTTTTTTAACATACAGCTGATTGCAGAGGAATTGTTCCTTATGAACTGATCTATGGCTACCCCTAAATTTACTTAAAAATTGGATTTCCATCCACTGCGATCAAAGAAAACCGGGATCCCTCAGACCAGTTGGTTGAGGTGTTCCTCCATCTGGTTCTTGTACCGGAAATACATAAGGAAATACAGGGGCATGCCCAGGAAGAAAAACAGCAGGGGGCTTCCGTCCGTATAGGATTTGCCAAAGACCCTGTAGAAACGTGACTGATACATGAGGGAGCCGACCACAAACCCGACCAGTCCTGCAAAAATCCCCAGCAGAAAGGAAGAAACCATCCAGTTGGGTTCCACCAGGTAGGAAGCCAAGATAAAGAGGATAAAAACCCCATAGAAAAGAAAGGCGATCCGCGAGAGCCGTTTAAAATTCAGATAGTACTTCAGGGCTTCGTCGAACGGGTCTTCGTTGAGATATCCAAGCCTGCGGAGTATATCCTCATCCAGCCCTCTTTTTTTAAGGATGTTTCGGGCTTTATCCCTCATTTCTTCAGAAAAGCCAAAAAACTGATAGCGGCGCACCAGGTTGAGGAGCTGGGCATTGTCCAGGGCATACAAATTAGTATGTGAGGGCGGCTTCATCTGGTTGGTTTCTAAGCCAGTTAGTTTATTTTTTGGTTCTTAAAATGTCTTCCGGAAATGAGAGCACCCTTCCAAAAGGACCGTCAAATTAGGAAATTGAAACCCTGAAGCCTGAAATTTGGGATAAAACGCACTTTTCGCAGGATGTAGCACCACAAATTCCGATAAATGGGTCATTCATCGAAAAGGCAGACGGAAGGGCCCTGAATGTGGCCTGATTCAGGCCTTTGGTAGCCGGTCAGAAGTGCCCCAATATAAACGTTTCCCAGATCGATCCGGTAAGGCAGTTTAAATCCGGGCCTCAAAGTCCAATTGCCGGCCCTCTTTCCTGG
>SBFL01000294.1 GCA_006227965.1 Bacteroidota bacterium
TTGAAGAATTCTTTGGACAGAAAATGTCCAAGTTTCAGAACGGCTTCCGAATAAGTATACCTAATAAGCAGGACGGTATTCAATGAAACAGATTTGGGGTTAATGAGTATTGCTAAGATCCAACCAATTGATAGTTGATTCGGGAAAAATGGATCAAGGAGCACCTTTTATGGACAAAATGAAGGCCATTGAACAGTTATCCGGAAAACCGATCCTTTCATGGATGCATCCCCTTTACTGAATATTCGGATGAACTGCAGAAATCCTCTTTTAAAGAATGAATCAGGATGCCATGAGGGCTGCGGATACGACCCTATTGTCTGCAGCATCGGGGGTTATTGCGCAATAAAGAAAGGGCCAGGGAACATGGTTCTCGCTCCTATCAGGCAGGAAACGGTCTCCGGGAATCCCGTTAAATATGGGTACCTCCCTTTCAGTGAATACAGCTATCCTTACCTCAATCGGGCTTTTGAGGTAGAAAACCGTTGAACGTTTCCACCCGGCAGATAACTTTTAATAGCACGCCTGTTTTGGTTTGGTTGCCCCCTTTCCTAATTCAGGTATTTGACCCACCGCTTGCCTAAATTCTGCAAAAGCCCTAATCCCTGGATGGGAAAGTATTCTTTAAAGATTTGGACCCAGCCTGGTCTTATGTTTTTTAGCCGGGTTTCAAAATTCATTATCTTGATGAGCGTAACAGCCAACCAATGCTTCGCTTTTTCCGCCAGCTCCGACAACGCCTGATCATTGAATCGCAGTTTAGCAGGTACCTCCTGTATGCCATAGGGGAAATCTTGCTGGTGGTCATCGGGATTCTCATCGCCCTGCAGGTAAACAACTGGAATGAAGAACGCAAGAATGACAAGAAGGTTGCAAAATATACAGAGGGGCTGATCGCAGACCTGAAGAAAGACCGGCGCCTGGTGGTTGGTGTCCTGGAGGACTGCATGAATGACATTGAGGAGATCAGCGCAGACAAGAGGGAACTGGCTTCCCAATTCAATGCGGTCCTGGTGTCACGAATGGCCCACAACCGGGTTACCCTCACCTGGTTTGAACCCGTTCTGGAAGAAATCGACTTGCTTTTGGAGGAACTAGAAAAAAATTAACCCTATGCCACACTACCTCATACTTTCCCTTTTGCTTTTTTCCTCAGCCTTCCTAAGTGCCCAGGCAAGGAGGCCGAATATTGTAATGATCGTGGTAGACGATATGAGGCATGACGAATGGAGCGGAGGCGGGCATACCTACCTTCAGACTCCCAACATAGATCTGCTGGCAGCGGAGGGAACACGATTCGGCAGGGCCTATCATGCAGTTCCGCTCTGCTCTCCCAACCGGGCCAGTATCCTCACGGGGCAATATCCTTCGCGGCATGGGATCATTGACAATACCGCCAGGAATCAGGCAAGCTTTATGCTGGACCTCTTCCCAAAGTTCCTGCAGGAGGCGGGATATAAAACTGCCCATGTCGGGAAATGGCATATGGGGAACAGCCCCGTCCCCAGGCCAGGTTATGATTACTGGGTGTGCATGGAAGGACAGGGTAAAACGTACGACCCGGAACTTTATGAAGCTGACAGATCTTATGTGGCCAAGGGCTATATCACAGATATCTTCACAGATAAGGCCCTTGGTTTTATCAGGGAAAACGCAGCTGCTCCTTTTTTCCTGTACATAGGTCACAAAGCCGTACATCCCGAGGCCGTTCAGCGGGATGATGGAGGCACGGACCTGGATGTCCCCAAGGAGTTTGTTCCTGCGGAAAGGCACCGGGGCCTTTATGAAGGGAAGATTTACCGGAGGAGTCCTTCTTATTCGCCTTCGGCAACTGCCGATGAGGGAAAACCCATAATTAAAAACGCCTTTAAGATTCGCTCCGAAGTCCTGGACAAAGATCCAAGGTGGGAACAGAGTATGGATCTGGGCATTTCAGAAAAATCCATTCAAAAGAGGGCAGAAATGATGCTGGCAGTGGATGAAAGCCTTGGGAGGATCATGACGGAACTTCAAAGGCTTGGGATCCTCGAAAATACAGTGGTCATTTTTACCAGTGACAACGGATACTTTTTTGGAGAACACGGGTTTTCGCTGGAACGGAGGATGCCCTATGAAGAATCTGTCAGGGCACCCCTGATTGTCAGGCATCCGGGAATAGCGCAACACGAATCAATAGTCAATGCATTGGCATTATCAATTGATTTATCTGCTACTGTGCTGGACATTGCAGGGGTAAACAATCCTGGAACAATTCAGGGAAAATCCCTGATTCCGCTTATAAGCGGTGAAAAAGACCAGTTGAGAACTTCGGGGCTCATCGAATATTACAGCAACGAGAACCCATTCCCGTGGACAGCCCAGCTGGATTACAGGGTGGTAATAACCAATCAGTTCAAGTACATCAAATGGCTGAGGTTTGACCGTGCCGAATTGTACGATTTAAAAAACGACCCTTATGAACAACGCAACCTGATTGGGGAGCCATCCTACCGGGAAAACGTCGAGGAGCTGCACGGGGAATTGCAGAAACTTCAATTGGAAGCACTTGGGCTGAACTGATGCGCCTTTATCACCAAAACCATACATGGATTTTTGATTCAGACAGGTGTTTGCAGACCGTCAGAGAAACTTCCATTCAACCGGATTATTTCCCTATCTTGATAGGAGCAAGAACCCGGTCAAATGCTCCGCATATTTCGTCAAATCCGTTACCGCCTGATGAATAAGAATCCGTCAGACAACTCCAGCCGCTCGAGCCTTTATACAAGATACCTGTTTTATGTCATCGGGGAGGTCATCATCGTGATCATAGGGATTTTGCTGGCGCTGCAGGTGGATAACTGGAACAACCAAAGAATGGAAAGAGATGAAGCAAGGGTGTTCCTGGAGCGCCTTAAGAATGAATTCCTTGATAACCGGCAGCAGATGGTCCAGAAAATCACCATGAGGACCCTGGCTTTGGAATCGGCCCGGGAGTTACTGCGTCATGTAGATGGACCGTCCGGTGATTATACGCGCCTCCAGGTGGACAGCATGATGGCCAATGCGCTTCCCGTCTATACATTCGATCCCTCTCAGGGGGTTTTGAACCAGTTGACTTCCACGGACAAGCTCACCCTGATGAGAAGTGAAGCCCTTAATGACAAACTCTCAAACTGGAATTCCATGATACGGGATTTCAAAGGGGATGAGGACATGTATAACAGTTACAACCACAACCACTTCAGGCCTTTCCTATATAAGAATTACAATTACAGGAATATCATCAGCGCCAGGATCCGCAATAAGGTCATTGACCCCATATTGCTTGCTTCCCCGGATAAAGTGAATATCCCTATTGGTTTGTCCGGCAGTCCAGTTAGCATGGATGTTTTGAAAGATTCCCAGGAATTTGAAAACCACCTCTCTTCCGTTATTAGCTGGCTATCCCTGATCAACACTCAATCGGAAGGGGTGCTTAACTACATTGACAGCATCCTTGAGATAATTGAGGGAGAACTAAACGCCGATTGACACTTTGAAGTTTTTCCGACGATTCAGACAGTACCTGCTCACTGAGAGCAAACCCGGCCATTTCGAAGATAACTCCTTTATGCCATTGGGGAGTTTGCCCTGGTCGTGATAGGTGTCCTGGAAGAAGAAATGACCCGCAGGTACATCCCTTTTACCTGTTTTGATTCTACCGCGGTCAGGACAGATTTTTAGGACTTTCATTTCCGCCTGATTCTTCCCGACCCCGGCACGGGAGGATCATGTTTCATGTTCCGCATGCGGCAACCTTCTGAATCGTTGCTTCTTCCCATAAGTCAGGGTTCTCCACAGCCATTCAAGAGGTCCGAAACGGAAATATTTCAGCCAGATAGGGCTGGTAATAAGCTGAAAAAGCCAGATTCCCAGGACCACATAATACAACTCGTGTCGCTCCAACTGCCCGTAAAGCGAAAAACCAATTCCCGTAAATACAAAAGCGCAGATGACTGAATGCATCACGTAATTGGTAAGGGCCATACGCCCTACTGCGGCTAGGGAGTTCTTAAGAAAGCCCAGGATCCCCGATTTACAGAATAACATCACCAGTCCGATATGCCCGAATGCGACCGCTATCCGGCCAAAAGGATATGTAAAGCCGGCCTGTAGGTAAGCGGGTACCGAAAAATCATTCCTGAGAATCAAAGAGGTTTCATAATAGTTGATACCAATCCCTACGACATATCCAATGAGCATCATAAGGAGGTATTTCCTTCTCCTGAGGCTACCCGACAAGACGCGGAGCTTGAAAAGAGCGATCCCTAAAAGCATCATAGGCAGCACATCCCAGGGATTGTAATCATAATTGAAGGTAGTCTGTACCATCCGGTTCAGAGGGGCCCGGAACAAGACCAGGTCAAAATACCCCTGATGCATCCCTTCGGTCTGTTCCTGTATGCTCTTCTGGTCGGGCTTTGCTTCGGCCAACGCAGCTTCCCATGCTTTCTTTCCTGCCGCAACATCTTCAGGCAGCTCTTCGTTCTCGGCAAAGGTCTGTGCCTCCTGGAAATACTTATAATTCTTCATGCTCCCCTGATAGCGGTATCCATGCAGGGCTACTCCAATGAGGATCAGCCCCAGCACCCCCCAAAGGAGTCTGTTTGGAGGGGTCTTTCGGAATGGGAACAAAAGGAGGCCATACAGACCGTAGGCAAACAGGATTTCCCCGGCCCAAAGCAGCAAATAGGCATGGATTAAGCCGAAGATCAGAAGCCAGATGGTCCGGCGGTAATAGATGTCGGCTACATCAATTCCTCCTCCCCATGAAATCATCCGGGAGGTCATCAGGAACATACCGGCCCCGAACAGCATGGAAAACAGGGCCCGCATGGTGCCCTCGAAAAACAATTCGTTCATGATCCATACGTAGAGGTTACTTCCTTCTGCACCTCCCTGTACCGTTGGGTTCGCATAGGCCATAAAGACAAGTCCGAAACCGGTGATATTCATTAGCAGGATGCCAAGGGTGGCCACGCCGCGCAGCACATCCAGGGAGTGGATGCGCTCTTTGGCCTTAACCGGGCCAAGAGGCTTTGTAAGGTCTGTCATAAGAGGTTGGTTTGGTTATACAAGACCTAACACAACATCATTTGTGCAGGTCCTTAGTGAAGATACGTTTTTTTATTATTCCTCTGACCTACTGCCTGCATGTTGCTTTCGGATATATTCCGCTTCATTAAATGTCCGTTTTGAGATAGTTGAAGCTTTCAAATGGTTTCCCATTCCTCATCCCCTGCTCCGGGAACCAATTAAAAACCCTTCAACTATTTGTGCACAGCACTCCCGCCCTATCCCTGGGTCACAATGGTCTGTATGGCATGGGCCGGGATATTCAGGGAAATGGCCTGGGCAGCCCCCACATAGAGTTTATAATCAATCGCCTCGTCGCTCTGGTTCATGACCACACTGACCATGCTCTGGTCTTCATTCACAAAGGTGGTGCTCAGCAGGTGGCTGCGGCTGCTTACCGTACTGATCCTCTTGGCCCCGGGCCGGATGAATTTTGAGAAGTGGCCTATATAATAATAGGTGGGGGTATAGATCAATTCCCCGGCATCTGTGTCCCCGTGGATAGGGGCAAAACAATAATTCCCCACATGGTTGGGGCCGCCCCGCTGGTCCAGCAGGATGTTCCAGTCCGTCCAGCCAACGGTCCCGTTGTTGAAATCATTGATAATGGACCGACCGTACCGCTCTGCATGGGGCCAGTGTTGATAAAGGTCTTCCCTGAAGCCTTCCTGACAACCTTCCGTGAACAGCAGGTTCTTGGAGGGAAAGGATTCCTTGATGTTGCCCAGGTTAGAGAACATGGGCTCGCCTCCTGCCCAGGTCTCATACCAGTGGAAGCCGATCCCCCAGGCATACCTGGCAGCCTCCGGGTCTTCAAATATGGTATTTGCCCTGTGGTTGATCAGGTCCCGATTGTGGTCCCAGACCACAATTTTCTTGTCACCAAGGCCCTCCTGCTCAAGGGTGGGTCCAAGGTGGTTTTTAAGGAAATCCCGTTCCTCCTCAGCGGTCCAGATGCATGACTCCCACCGCTGAACGGCCATGGGTTCGTTCTGTATGGTGATCCCCCAGATAGGCATGCCCTCAGCCTGATAGGCCTTAATGAATTTGGCATAGTAATGGGCCCAGGAATCCGCATACTCGGGCAGCAGCTTGCCACCCTGCAGCATATTGTTGTTGTCCTTCATGAACGCCGGGGGACTCCAGGGGCTGGCATAGAGCAACAGGCTGCCACCTGCCGCCTCCGTGGCTTTCTTGATCAGTGGGATTTT
Organism: Bacteroidota bacterium; assembly: GCA_006227965.1. Classification (GTDB taxonomy): domain Bacteria; phylum Bacteroidota; class Bacteroidia; order Flavobacteriales; family Flavobacteriaceae; genus Robiginitalea. The sequence continues at coordinate 6,309 of SBFL01000294.1, forward strand.
ATAGGCCTGGTCATGCGCAATACTGAAGGTTTCCAATGCCTTGTCGCCTTCCTCGATATAGGTATAGCTTCCACTGCTGAAATCACAGCTGTGGATGGGCGTACGACACAGGGAATACCCAATACCCCGGTCCCTGTCGTAATAGGCTGTCAAAAACTCCTGTTGCTTATCAGGCGGCAGCTGGGCAAAAACCTCAGCCGAGGCATCTGTAATAGCCCCTCCGATGCCCAGGAGTGTCTGGAAGGATTTCCCGGGGTTTACAAATACGGAAACTTCGTTTTCCAGGGGTTGCCCGGCAGCCTCAAAGGTGAGGTCCCCGGTTCGGGCAAGCCGTAAATCAGTTTCGCTGGCCGTGGTATAAATGGTTGCGGCATTCCCGATGACGGAGGTAACTTCAGATTTGGATGTCATTTGCGCTTGTTCCTTTTCCGGGCTGCCTTTTTTCGGGGCTTCCGTGCAGCCCGCCAGGGCAATCCCAATTAGCAGTGTGGTTATTTTTGAGTACATAAGGTTTACTTTTAGGGGGCTCCCTTTAAAAAGGTTGCCAGAGTCACAGAGTGCCTTCAAGCCGGTAATTTAAGGATTTTCGGTGAAGTGAAGGCGTGTTGGGTGCCAGGCAGGAAGTTAAAAACGCGGGAATTACAAACTTTGGCACTTCCGAGCTCAGGTAGAATAAGTGGTCTCAATCCAACTATTCATATCTAATGTGTATCTTTCATCGGGAATTTCCATTTCTCCTTAATGCAAGTACTACTGTTTATCAACTAAAGCAAACCCTTCTCATGGAACTAATCGTAAACAACCTTTCAAAAACCTATTCCAATGGAGTTCAGGCACTGCAGGAAGTATCCCTTACCATTCCTCAGGGCATGTTTGGCCTGCTGGGCCCGAACGGTGCAGGAAAATCCACCCTGATGCGCACCATTGCCACGCTGCAGGATGCCGATTCCGGAAGCATTACCCTGGATGGGATCGATGTGCTGCATGACAAACAGACGGTTCGGGAGTATTTGGGATACCTGCCCCAGGATTTTGGTCTTTATCCCCGGATCAATGCGGAAACCATGCTCAACCACATTGCACAGATGAAGGGGGTTGGAAACCGGAAAGAACGCAGGGAACTGGTAGATTCCCTCCTGCATCGGGTAAATCTTTACAAAGATCGGAAAAAAGCCCTGGGCACCTATTCCGGCGGGATGCGTCAACGCTTCGGGATCGCCCAGGCACTGGTAGGCAGCCCGAGCCTGATTATTGTGGACGAGCCCACGGCCGGACTCGACCCTTCAGAGAGGAACCGGTTTTACAATTTGCTTTCCGAGATCGGGGAGAATACCATTGTTATCCTGTCAACCCACATCGTGGAAGACGTCAACACGCTTTGCTCCAAGATGGCCATAATTTGCACAGGAGAAGTCCTGATGCAGGGCACCCCGCGGGAGGGGCTGGCGATGGTAGACGGAAAGATCTACCAGAAGGCCATCGACAAGGCAGACCTGGATAAGTATCGGGAAGACTTCACGGTCATCTCGACAAAGCTCATCGAGGGAAAACTCAGTCTTCGCATTGAAAGTGAAACCAGCCCGGGTAGTGGATTTGAACCCGTACCTGCAGACCTTGAGGATGTTTATTTCAGCATCATTTCAAAAAAAGTTGA
>SBFL01000376.1 GCA_006227965.1 Bacteroidota bacterium
CCCCTTCTACACGGTGAAGCCATCGCCATAGGAATGATCCTCGAATCCCATCTTTCCATGGGCAGCAGCGGTTTGTCCCGGGGAGAGTGCGATGAAATCCGGGAAGTCCTCCTTCGTTTTTTTCCAGGCAAACCCCTGAAGGCAGAAGATCGGGAACCTGTCCTCAGGCTGCTTCGTTACGACAAGAAAAATACCGCGGGAAAGGTCCTATTCTCCCTCCTTGAAGGAATTGGCAAGGCATGTATAAACTGTGAAGTTACTGCAGTCCAGATGCATGCTGCATTTGATTACTACATGGAATAGGTCTTTGGCCTACACAAAAACACCTCTTCACAACTCTTTTAAAGCGCGGCAGGGATTATTTGTTAGATTCGACAGTACCGATCATCTAACAACCAAACCGCAAGTCATGAGAAGAATTATCATCGACCACAAAAAGCTGACGCCGGAACTGGCGGCCAGCCTGTTGGAAAGATTTCCAAACGGGTACGGGGATGAGGACCTTATTACCTTCCGGACACCCCGGGGAGAATGGGTTGAAGCCGTGGAACTTCAGACCGCTGAGGCCCTTTACCTGGTAAAAATCAGCAAACGGCTTTCCAGTTTGTTGGCTTCCCTTGAGGAATTAGGAGAAGATTCCTTTGAGGATTTCGAAGTGGATTCCTTTGAGGATATCGAAAAGGAATACGACGGATCCCTGGAGGGGGAGGTCAGCCTGGAGGAATAAGTTCAGCGATCCAGATAGCGGGCCCTCAGGATATTCCTGTGATGTTTCTGATGCCCGCAAATAATAAATCCCATAGCCCCAACACTCATAGGGTTTCCGCTGGCACTGCCCTTCCAGAACATCCGTTCCCTGGGAAAACTGCTGAATAACAGCAGGGACGACTCCCGTACAACTTTATATTCCTTTACAAGAGATTCCTTGCTGCGCTCTGCGGCCAGGCTCATGGGAACATAGGCATCCTGGTCAAAGCCTGGCAGGGGGGTGAAGTCATTTCTTCCAAAACGAAGTGCCCGGTACTGAAATACGCGTTCCGTGTCCAGTACATGGACCAGCACTTCTGCAATACTCCATTTTTCAGGCGCATACCGGTAATTCCACTTCTCTTCGGGGATACTTCGGATAAACTCGGGAAAATTTCCCATCTGCCGTTCCATCAAATCGAGCAGGGAAGCCTCACCCAGGGTGTCAAGGTACGGCTGATAATACGCCGGGCAGTCGCCCTCCTTGAGTTCTGAAAGCATCATGGGCACCAGATTAACCGGTTATAATTCATTAAAAATGGTATGCATGAGCCGCTTTTTGTCATTTATGCTCTCCTCCAGCGAAATCATGGTTTCCGTACGGCTGATGCCCTCAATATCGTCAATCTGAAAAATAATGTTTTTGGCGTGGGTGGTATCCTGGGCCCTTATTTTACAAAAGATATTGAACTTACCCGTTGTGATGTGGGCCACAGTTACGTAAGGGATTTCAGTCAGCCGTTCCAGCACGAATTTTGTCTGATGCGTCTTTTCCAGGAAAATGCCCACATAGGCAATAAAGGAATACCCCAGTTTAACATAATCAAGGGTTAGGGAACTACCCTTGATGATCCCGGCCTCTTCCATTTTTCGGACCCTCACGTGGACTGTGCCCGCTGAAATCAATAATTTTTTGGCAATATCCGTAAACGGGGTACGGGTATTGTCAATGAGCATATCGAGGATCTGGTGATCGATTTCATCCAGTTTAACTTTTGCCATTCTAATTAAATTTTTGGCTAAAATACATTATTAAGGAATATTGTGTAACAAAAGCCTTTATCTTTTGCATTATATGCAATGTTTCAAGAAGAAGTAGGGCGAAAAAGGTCAAAAAGTAGCCTTGATTCCCTCAGCTGACTAAGATGCTCAGGCCTGGCAGCATCCCAAAGCTCATGTCCGAAATACTCTTTTAGTTCTCCTTCATGCTCAATTACGGGGCGAAAATGGATTTGTTGCCCCTCCAGTACCTCAGTATACTGCAGGCCGACCCTGGTCCCCGGTACATACTTCTCATTGAGGTGGTGGGCATTGCAGATCAGAATATCCACAAACCGGGACTGGTTTTCCGGAATTTCCATGTACTCGGCTACCGAAGCCTTTTTATAAGAATTCAACCGTATGGCCGTCAGGGCGTTATGCAGGGCCTGGCAGGCATAAAACCGGGTTTCTTCCCTCTGATAATCCCCGGGGAAGTGCCCTGCCTCAAAAAGCAGGGTCGGTGTTCCGGCCGACTGAAAGAAATCCCCTACACAATCCGGATTGAAGGTGTCGTCATACCTGCCAATACCGATTGTGTTGCGCATAGGGCGGGAAAGCTCTGCAATCAGCTGGGCTGCCGCCTTACGGCTGTCGGTAAATGCTTTTTGGGGGGTTGCTGCCGGAGCCAAAAAGGACAGGGTTGCAGGTTGCGGGTTTTCCCCTGCGCTGTAGATGGTCCGCTGATCGTGGAGGTTGAAACAAAAATGGGGACTGAATTCTTCGTAGGCCTTTCTCAGGATTATGCTTTCCGGCTGGCTTTGCGATCGGGCGTCCCGGTTCAGGTCTACCTGATTTGCGTTCTGGCGCGTGTACGCCAGTGCCCCATCCGGGTTGAGCATCGGAATAAACAGGAACTCAAAAGCCTCTAAGTACGGATTTCCCCATTTTGTGTGCAGTCCATTGATAAAATCGAGTACGCTCTTGGTGGAGGTGGATTCATTACCATGCATTTGAGACCACATCAGCACCCTGGTCGGGCCCTGGCCCAGACGCACACCATAAACGGGCCTGTTCTGAACGGAATACCCCAAAACCCTCAATCCTGCCCGCGACAGCCTGCTGACCAAAAAAGTCTCAAGCTTT
>SBFL01000013.1 GCA_006227965.1 Bacteroidota bacterium
ATTTCCCGGCCGGCAAAAACGGCATTATGGTGACGGAGTACCTGTATGAAACATTTAATAAAGTATGTATTGATAATGTTCCATTTCCAACGGATCTATGCGATCTATGTATAAACAGACATCAAGCCGGTGAAGGGCCGGCGTGCGTAAAACACTGCCAGGCAAGGTGTATGCAGTTTGGTTTCATTGATAAGCTGGCGAAAGAAATGGAGGAGCGGGCAAAAATGGTATTGTTTGCACCCCGTTAATGTCCAACATAATTTAAGTACTGATAAATAGTGTTATGTATTAAATGAGTCAACGACCACCCGCATAGCGGGTGGCTTGGATTTTACCGCCATAGGCGGTAAAAGACAGGGGCGCAAAGTGCCCCAATCGTTGCGGGTGGAACCGGGTGCAAAGCACCCGGTTTGGAAAACCCAATTAACAATTTTGAAGAACCACAACATGGGGAAAATTCATGTCTGAACAGATCTTTACAAATTGTACCAATGCGGGACCCATCAGCGTCTATGTGAAAGACGGCAAGGTAACCAGGATACGCCCGCTGGTAGCCGATGAAAACGATTTTAAGCCGTGGACGATTGAATCGGGTGACAAAAGATACTCCCCTCCTAAAAAATTCAATCTCTCTCCCTATGTCCACGGTGAAAGGCAGAGGCTTCACTCTGAAAACCGGATAAAGTATCCCTTAATCAGAACGGATTTTAACCCAGAGGGGGACAGGAACCCTGAAAACAGAGGGAAGTCCCCCTACAGGAGGATCAGCTGGGACGAGGCCCTGGACGTGGTGGCTGGTGAAATCAAAAGGATCCAGGAGGGATATGGTGGGGCAGCGATCACGGGAATGACCTCCTCCCATCACAATTGGGGCATTGTGGGTTATAAGATGGGCCCTTTTTACCGGTTCATGAATATGCTGGAATATACTCCGGTCTTGGATAACCCTGATAGCTGGGAGGGGTGGCACTGGGGGGCTACACACACCTACGGGTTTTATTGGCGGCTCGGAATGCCGGAGCAGTACGATCTCCTGGAGGATGGCTTGAAGAACGCTGAAATGATTGTGTACTGGTCCAACGATCCGGATTCCACGAGGGGGACCTACACAGGCCAGGATTCAGCCCTCTGGCGCCTGTGGCTTAAGGATAAAGGTGTGAAGATGGTCTTTATTGACCCCTATTATAATTACACGGCCGCCACCATGGACGGGAAATGGATACCCATCCAGATGGGTAGCGGCACGGCTATGGCCATGGCCATTGCTCACGTTTGGATCACCGAAGACATCTATGATAAAGATTATATCGAGAACCGGACCATTGGGTTTGAAGGTTTTAGAAAACACATTCTGGGAGAGGATGATGGTCAACCCAAGACGCCGGAGTGGGCGGAAGAGGAGTGTGGCGTTAAGGCTCGGGTTATCAGGGCGCTGGCGCGTGAATGGGCCGCCAAGAGAACGGTTCTCTCCGGAGGCGCCAGAGGTGGAGAGGGCGGAGCCTGTCGGGAAGCATACGGTACTGAATGGGCCAGAATGATGGTCCTGCTTCAGGCTATGCAAGGTCTGGGGAAACCCGGCGTCAGTATCTGGGGAACGACCATGGGGGCACCCTCCAATACAGAGCTCTGGTTCCCCGCATATGCCGATCCGGACGGCAGGATGTGGACTTCAAAGGCTGCAAAAAAACCGGTCCAAAATCCCACCAGACAGCGGCTATACCGGTTGACCCTTCCGGATGCCATTCTCAATCCCCCCGTTGACTGGCGGGGGGAAGGATTTTGCGGGCAGACCCTGGAGCAACAGTTCACGGATTTTGTATATCCCATGGAAGGCTATCCAGAGGTCCGGATGTTTTACCGTTACGGGGGGTCCTTCATGGGAACCATGTCCGACACGAGCAAGTGGGTGCGTATGTACCAGAGCCCCAAGTTGGAATTTGTGGTTAATCAGGATTGCTGGTGGAGCAGCGAAACCCGGTTTGCGGATATTATCTTGCCGGCCTGTACTAATCTGGAGCGAGAGGACGTGGGCGAATGGGGTGCCTGCGGCGGGTACACGCAGCATGCCAGCAGCGGCTGTAACTACAGGATCATCGTTCGCCAGAAAAAATGCATCGAACCGCTTTGGGAATCGAAATCAGACTATGACATACTTTCGCTCATTGCCGACAGAGTGGGAATTGGAGAGGCATTCACCGAAGGTAAGACAGATCTTGACTGGGCAAAAGCTTATTTTGAAATCTCCGATCTCCCTAAATTCATTAGCTGGGAAGAGTTCAATAAAAAAGGTTACTATATTGTGAGCCTGCCCGAGGACTACAAGTCAACTCCTTCTCTGAGGTGGTTTGCTGAGGGGCGTGATTGCGACACACCCGACCCGGGGAATCCCAAAAGGAAAACAGACAAGGCGAATGAGTTGGGGACATACAGCGGTAAGATTGAATTCGTTTCTCAAAGTCTAAGGGAACACTTCCCGGATGACGAGGAAAGACCAGTTATGCCCCGCTACATTCCCAGTTGGGAGGGGCATCGTTCCGAGCTTTTCAAAAAATATCCACTCCAACTGGTTTCCCCTCATCCCAGATTTTCATTTCACACCCATTATGACACACACACATCCTGGCTGGATGAGATCCCGGTCCACAGGATCATTAGAGATGGCTTTGCCTGGTGGCCGGCCCGCATTCATCCATCAGATGCAGAAGAAAGAGGCATTCGAAACGGGGATATCGTAAAACTGTACAATGACCGCGGCGCTGTACTTTGTCTCGCAGTAGTGACGGAACGAATCAAACCAGGGATCATCCACAGTTACGCTTCTTCTGCTAAATACGATCC
>SBFL01000232.1 GCA_006227965.1 Bacteroidota bacterium
TTCAAACCTCCTGAAGTGAGCTCCTCCTTATTTAAGGGGCGTGGGGAACCCCGTGAATGGACTTCTGTCAAATCTCCCTATGAGATATCACAGCCATCCAGATAATTCCCGTCCCGATAGCTATCGGATCGCGATCCTTGTTTCAAAAGGAAAAATTGGGAACCAACCTTTTGGAGCCAGGAATCTCAATGGCCATTGAACAGGTTATGGAAAAATTTCAGGAACTTGTTTTCCCTGAAAACTCAGTCCTTTTTTTTGAACCTTGAACCTTGAACCTTGAACCTTGGACCTGCAAACTGCTAACTGTCACTGCCAACTTCTTAAAACCTAGTCCACCATAAACAGCGCGTTGGCAAAAAAGAGCTTTCCGTTTTCCCAAAATCCGCGGAACAGGGGGTTGTCTGCCATATAGATTATGGCTCCGTTTCCATGATCTTCCATTCCGAAAACCAGGCTGCCAGGAAGATTCTTCAGGGCCTCGCTTCCGGCAAATCCGGCCACAGGAAGAGGTGACATACCCAGCCAGGCCACTGCCCCGTCGCCGGGAAGTTCATATGACGTGCTGCCCAGTTTCAGGGTGAAATAGGAATCCTCGTACCCAAAAGCCAGGGGATGCGTGGGGTCCACGATGGTCCTGAAAATAGCCCCGGTAATGGATCCCCGGATCCGGTCCCGGCGGGACTCGGCATACCTCGGCAGTGCCGCTGTATCCGTGGATCCGTTTTGCCTCCTTCGAATCCCAAAGCCCTCGTCACCGCCCAGGGACGAAAGCGCATTTCCCATGGCAATAAGTCTGCCTCCGCCGGCTACCCACTCCTTTAAATCGGCCTTGCGGTTCGTATTTAAAAACTCCCGGTACCCCCAGCCTCCCGGCAGGATGAACACGTCGTAGTCTCCCAGGTCAACCCGGTCGAAATAGGCCGCGTCCAAAACAGTCACCGGATATCTCAGCTGTTGCTCAAAAAAGTGCCAGACTTCTCCGAATCTGAGGGTGGAGGTGGGGTCTCCGGAAAGAATTGCTACCCTAACCGGGGGTACTTCACCCACGTATCGGGACCCGAAATCCTTCCCGGATTCGACCAGGCCGGAGGCCACGGGGGTAAGTCTTTTCTGATGCGCTTTGGCCAGCTGACTGAGTTTTTGATCAAAGTCCTCTATTAGATGGTTGTCTGCCCGGGTAATGATCAGGCTGCCGCGACCCCAGGTCGTCCCTTCCTGCCTGAAGGGGCGCTCGGCCCGACGCACCCGGACCCCGTTCTTTAACAGATCGGCCAAAAAGCGGGCATCTTTCATGCTGTTCCAGTCGGAAAGATGGGCGTAAGCCCCATTCCGGACGCCAGTGTCTGATGGGTTGGCCATCACTTTGTTACCGTCCTGAAGTTGCACCCGGGATTCGGAGGCCAGGGCCTCCAACCCATAGGCGTAGGGGAGGGACCAGGCCGTAATGTCATAGGTAAGGGAGTCGCTCAACCGGGCATCGGGTTCAAACAATACTTTGACCAGAACTCCTTTTTTCTGATGCGTTGGGACCACAAGGGTATTCTCATCCATGTTGAGGGTTGCAGAAGCCCCTTCGCCGTAATGAAACCCTTTCACCCGTCCGGGGGAAGCCCATCCATAGGTTATCCGGTGCTGATCCAGGAGCCGGGTAAGGGCCTTCTGTTTGTCGGGTTCCCCTTTGAGGAGGTAGGCCTGGTACTTGAAGTTGTGGTTTCGGCTGTAGTACTTCCGGAACTCCTCATTGAGCGTCTCAGCCTGACGGGAGGCAACCTCGACAGTACTCAGCCCTGTGGTCAGGTGGTGGGATATCCGGTCTTTCAGGGTAAGGGTGTCCCCATTATCCACAACGACCGCCAGGCCGGCCCGGCCGCTGCCACCCTGCTCATAGGTCATGCCAATGGCACCGTTGTAGGTTGGGTAGGTATCCCCGTAGCTGGGGTAAAACAGGTCAAAGACCTCCCGGGTAAAATAAAACCAGCCATTCTGATCAAAGTAGCGGGCATGGTTCCTTCCGATCTCCTGCTGGAATTCCCGCTGAAAATCGGTAATTACTTCGTGGTAAGGCTCTGCTGCAGGGGCAAAGTAATAGGGGCTGTTCATCCCCTGCTCGTGGAAATCCACATGAATATGCGGCATCCACTGGTTGAATTTCGCAAGCCGCTGCTGGCTTTCCACCTGGGTCAGCCAGGCCCAGTCCCGGTTCAGGTCAAACATATAGTGGTTGCTCCTGCCGCTCAACCAGCCTTCGTGGTGTTCCTTGCTGTCCGGGTTAACCTGGTACGGGGTATTTTTATACTGGTAGTACCAGTTAACATAGCGCTCCCGTCCATCGGGGTTGATACAGGGGTCCATAATGACCAGGGTGTTTTCCAGGTAGTCCGCTTTGGTGGTCAACAACTCATAGAGGGTTTGCATGGAGGCCTCCGTGCTGACGCTTTCATTTCCGTGAACATTGTAACTCAGCCATACCACGGCCACCTTTGAATCCCCTTTACCTTCTGTGCTTTGCAAGTGCGCTTCCCGAATGCTTTCGAGCCGGTCCATGTTTTCTGGGCTGGACAAAAACGCCACCATCAGGGGCCTGCGCTCATTGGTATGTCCATAGGATTCCAACCGCACCTGTTCGGGAAGGGTTTCACTAACATAGTTGAAGTAGGCGACTACCTCGTGGTGCCGGGTGAACTCGGAACCGAGCTCGTAGCCCAGGAATTCAGACGGTGACTTCAGGGATTGGGAGGCTGCAGAAATCAGCCAAAACAGGCCGGAAAAGGTTAGAAATAGTTGCTTCATGAGATTTATTGCTACAGGTGCCAAATCTAATGAATCTGTAATAC
>SBFL01000146.1 GCA_006227965.1 Bacteroidota bacterium
CTCGCACAATGTCTGGGAAGGCCGCAAAATGGTGGAGGCCGCGCAGAAATACGACCGGATCGTCCAGCACGGGGTCCAGCTTCGGTCTTCTCCCGCTGTCAACGAGGCCATTGATCTAATGAGGGATGGGTACATTGGCAGGGTATATATGGCAAGGGGGCTGGTATTCCGCTGGCGGGGGGATATCGGTGATAAAGGATTTTCGGCGGTTCCTGAAGGATTGGATTACGACCTCTGGACCGGGCCCGCACCCAAACGGCCCTTTTCCGAAAACCTGGTGCATTACAACTGGCACTGGCACTGGGACTATGGCAACGGAGATGTGGGAAACCAGGGGATCCACGAGACGGATCTCTGCATGTGGGGCCTGGATGTGGGACTGCCCACCAAGATCACCTCCATGGGAGGGAAATTCCTCTGGGATGACTGCAAGGAGGTCCCTGAAGTCCTGACTTCCGTGTACCACTATCCGGAGGAGAACAAGATCATCCAGTTCGAGGTCCGGCCCTGGTGCACCAATACCGAGCAGGGTGCCACCGTGGGAAATATCTTCTACGGTGACAAGGGTATCCTGGTGGTGGATGGTTATGACAGTTATAAAACCTACATGGGTAAGGACCGGGAACCCGGGAAATCGGGAAGTGACGGAAGCGCGTCAGGATCTGAAATGGACCGTGGGCTGGGAGGTACCGACGGACATTTTGCCAATTTCATTGAAGCGGTCAGAAAGCATGATCCCTCCATCCTAAATGGACCGGTGGAAACCGCACATCTTTCATCGGCGCTTGCCCATCTGGGGAACATTGCCTACCGGCTGGAACGGGTGCTGACCTTCCATCCGGACAGTGAGAAATTTGTCAATGATCCCGAGGCGGACCAGATGCTGGCAAGGAATTACCGTAAAGGTTTTGAAGTTCCGAATATCGTTTAATCAGGAGTATTCCAATTGCATTAATTAAAAGAATGAAGTACAGCGTATTTATAAGTATCCTGGCCCTGGGAATGTTTGCACAGCTCACAAGCCAGTGCAGCAATGGAGTCAGGCTGGAACTGAAGGTGGATGAAGCGAATAAACGAATAGAGGTCCTGGCCGATGGAGAACTCTTCACGGCTTATATTTATCCCGAACAGGTGAAAAAGCCTGTGCTCTGGCCTGTCATTTCCCCGGAGGGAAATATGCTGACCCGCAGCTATCCCATGGTGAGCAAGGAGGGAGACCGTACGGATCATCCCCATCATGTGGGGGTATGGTTTAATTACGGGGATGTGAACGGGCTGGATTTCTGGAATAATTCTGAAGCCAGGGCTCCGGAAGACCGGCATAAGTATGGAAGCATCCGTCACCTTTCAGTGGAAAAAGCCGAAGGAGGAACAGGCTCGGCCGAACTTTCCACCCGCTCGGAATGGCTAACACCGGAAGGCGAAGTCCTGCTGAACGAGGAAAGCACTTTCAATTTCCAGGCAAGTGAAGGATTAAGGATCATTGACCGTAGCGCGAAGCTGGAGGCAGTGGCAGATACGGTCCTGTTCAGGGATAATAAGGAGGGAATGTTCGCCATCCGGGTGGCCAGGGAGCTGGAATTGCCTTCTGAGGGTTCCATAAAGCTTATGGATGCCCACGGGAATGTAACGGAGGTGGAGCAGGCAGACAACAGCCTGGTCAGGGGGAATTACAGATCAGCGCAAGGGATAGAGGGCGGAAAAGTCTGGGGAACCCGCAGTCGCTGGATGAAGCTGTCCAGTGTTATCAATGGTGAGAAGGTATCCCTGGTGATCATCGATCATCCTTCCAATCCCGGTTATCCCACCTACTGGCACGCCAGGGGCTACGGTTTGTTTTCGGCCAACACCCTGGGCCAGCGCGTATTTTCAAAGGGAGCCCAGGAGCTGAATTTTAATTTGACAAGGGGAGAGCACGCGGAATTTAAATACCGCCTGGTGGTGACCACGGGAGACCTGAGTGATGAAACAATCAACCAGATGGCAGATGATTTTGCATCTGCCGTCCAATAGAACCAATTACCTCACCCCATGCAGAAAGCTCTTACAGCTGTTATAGTTTTCTTAGCTGCCCTGCTGTGTACAACATGTAATCAGGGAGACGGAAGCGGGGATCCAGAGATGCACCAGGGGCTCATTGGCGCATGGTACCACGGTACTGATCTGACCAGGATCGGATCACCCATGAGGATCGCAGGCCTGGACATTACCTGGGATGTGATATCCGGTAGGGGAAAAGGCTGGTCAGCTCAGTGGGAGGGATTCATTACAGCCCCGGCAAGCGGCGAGCTTACTTTTTACGGAGAATGTGAGCGAGAACTGTCCATGCACATCGATGGGGAAGAGATCATTCACGTGGGCGGGGATGGAGCTCCTGATTCGGCCATAGTTCGGATGAAGAAGGGTGAGCTTTATCCGGTTAATGTCAGGTATTTTCAAAATAAGGGGGGGACGCCCACCATGAGGATAAGCTGGAGCTGGGAAGGCAAAGAGAGGACAACCGTGGATCCTGGTTTGCTGAGTTTCAGCGAGGAACAGGCCGGGTGGTGGAACTATATGCCTGATTCAGTATCCGGTAAGGCTGAAACTTTGAATTCAGAAGTGGTTCCTGCAGAAAACAGAATCGTATACTACGAGCCTGGCAGATTTGGCGGTTGGCCTGCCAATAACGGGGCATGGGCATGGGGAAATGAAATTCTGGTGGGTTTTGAACTGGGATACCATAATGCTGATATTTCGGGAGGACATGCTATCCGGGATGACCTCCCCAGCAGGGGAGCCCTGGCTCGAAGCCTGGACGGGGGATTGACATGGCAAGTGGAAGTACCTTC